>CAUUIU010000089.1:0-9963 GCA_963545025.1 uncultured Sphingopyxis sp.
CGTCCACGAAACCGACCAGTGGCTGATCTTCCCGCACGAGATCGACGGGCTGACGGTCGACGAAATCCGCCGCCACAAGCCCGAGGCGGCGATCATCCTGCGCGAAGAGGAAATCCCCAATGGCTGACGGCTTCGCATCGGCTGCCGAACGCGCCGCCTTCATCGCCGGCCTGCCCAAGGCCGAGCTTCACCTCCATATCGAAGGCTCGCTCGAACCCGAACTGATGTTCGAACTGGCGCAGCGCAACAATGTCGCCATCCCCTTCGCCAGCGTCGAGGAAGTGCGCGCCGCCTACGCCTTCTCGAACCTCCAGGATTTCCTCGACATCTATTATCAGGGCATGGGCGTCCTCCACACCGAGCAGGATTTCACCGACCTCACCGCCGCCTACTGCGCGCGCGCCAATGCCGATGCAGTGCGACACATCGAGATCTTCTTCGACCCCCAGGGTCATACCGAACGCGGCGTCGCCTTCGAAACCGTGATCACCGGCATCACCCGCGCCCTCGACGATGCCGAGGCAAGCTACGGCATGACCTCGAAGCTGATCATGTGCTTCCTGCGCCATCTCAGCGAAGCCGAAGCTGAAGCGACCCTCGACGCGGCGCTGCCACATCTCGACCGCATCGACGGCGTCGGCCTCGACTCCTCCGAAGTCGGCCATCCGCCCGCGAAGTTCGAACGCGTCTTTGCGCGTGCCCGCGCCCTCGGCCTCAAGATCGTCGCGCATGCCGGCGAAGAAGGGCCGCCAGCCTATGTCCACGAAGCGCTCGACCTGCTCAAGGTCGACCGCATCGACCACGGCAACCGCAGCCTCGAGGACGGCGCGCTGGTCAAGCGCCTCGCCGACGAGCGCATGACCCTCACCGTCTGCCCGCTCTCGAACCTCAAGCTCTGCGTCGTGGGCGACATCGCCGACCATCCGCTCAAGACCATGCTCGATGCGGGGCTCCACGCGACGGTGAACAGCGACGATCCCAGCTATTTCGGCGGCTATGTGAATGCCAATTATCAGGCCGTCGCCGACGCCCTCGACCTGTCGAAGGCCGATCTGCTGACGCTGGCGCGCAACAGCTTCACTGGCTCGTTCCTGAGCGAAGCCGACAAGGCGAAGCACCTCGCCGCGATCGACGCCTACGCCTGACGCACGTCAGCGCGGATGCTGCTTCGCGAGCGCGATCCCCGCCAGATTCTGCGCCCGGCCGATATGGCGAACAGGCGGCGGCGGTCCGTCACCGACAAGTTCACGAAACACCGCGAGATGCTGCGCCGCCGCTCCCCGCGCAGGCACCTCGCCCCGCGCCTGCGCGACAACCCCCGCCGCATCGCCCAGCAACACGAAATCGGCAAGCCCGCGCTCCCGCGCCAGCCGCAACGCCGCGATCAGCGCCAGCCATTCGGCATCGAGGCTGGAACCGAGCCCGATATCGCTCTCGATCAGCGCGGCACCGCCGGTCACGACCGCGATCTCCATCGCCCCGGGATTCGGCCGGCATCCGCCATCGAAATAGATTTTGGTGCGGCGGGCGGTCATCCGGCCGCCATAGCGCAGATTAGAATTTCCCGCGCACCGAAAAGGCGAAGATCGGCCCGATCAGCCGGTCGCGCTCTTCGATGAACGAAACCGGGCTCTGCCCGCGCACCCCGGTATAGACGGTGCGATCGCGCTTCGATCGGGCATTGACGATGTTGGAAATCTGCGCGCGGACGGTCAGCCCGAGCACATCCTTGTGCTCGACGAACAGCGACGCCCACACCGGCCCTTCCCACACCTTGTCGACCTGGTTGCGGCGATAGCTTGGCTGATAATGCCCATATTCGACATCGCCGCCCCACGCCCAGTCGCTGGCCGGAATGTCGTGGCGCAGCCCCAGTTCGAGCACCGTATCGGTAAAGCCGTTCCACTGGCGCTTCTCGCCCGTGAACGGATCGCGCAGCGACGATTTCTGGAACAGCGCGCGCGTGTTGATCTTTACGCCCTTCAACCCCGCGGGGTCGAGGTTGATCGTCGATGTCCAGTCGATCGCCCCCGCCTTGGCCTTGGCAATATTGCCCACCGCCTCGCCATTGGCCCCGACCGGGATCACATCGACCCGATCCTCGACGTCGCGATAGATGAAGATCAGCTTGGTCGAGCCCCACGCGCCGAATTTCTTGTTGATCTCCCCCTCATAGGTCCAGTCCTGTTGCGGGCGCAGGTCGTTGTTGCTTTCATTCTGGTTGCCGTCGTTGAGGAAAGCGCGCGCCAGAAAATCATAGAAGGAGAGCTGCAGCACCCGCCGCCGCAGCTTCACCGATACGTCGAAATCGGCCGACGGCGTCCAGGCGAGCGAGATCGAGCCCTTGGGACGAAAGAAGGTGCGCGTCAGCCCGTTGACCCCCGTCTGGGTGATCGTCGAATGCTCGGCGCCGGCGACGATCTGGAAATTGAGCTTGTCGGTCAGTTTGCGCCCGAAACTGAGCAGCCCTTCGTAGCGATCCTCGCTCACTCCGCCGGTGCCGCCGTCGAACGGCACATTGACGAACGCCCCCGACGGGTCGAGCACCGCAAGCGACGCGATATTGTCGAGCGTGTTGAACGCCGCCTCGCCCGACAATTGCCAGTCGCCGCCGAACATCTTCCATTGATATTCGCCGCGCGCGATCGTCTCGCCCAGATCGCCGGTCTGCATGAAGCGATCGCCGGTTGCGACGCCGCCGGCGGGCGTTGTGACGATTTCCTGGGCATAGGGTTCATGGCTGAATCGGCGCAGACCGATCAGCTTGAGCTTCCCCGGTCCGAAACCGAACTGATAGTCGCCGCTGATCTCGTAATTCCAGCTGTCGGCATTTTCGCGCACCGTCCGCACGCGATCGGGAAGGCCGGGCCCGGTGCGTAGGCCATCCTCATAATAGCGGTCATATTTGCGCTGATAATGCCCACCCAGATTGGCGATCGTGTCGCCCGCAGGATCCCAGGTGATGCGCCCAGACAGCTTCGGCGTGTCGTAATGCGTGTTCCAGATATCCTTGCGCCGCTCGATGACGTTGCGCGCGCCGTCATAGATCAGCGTCGGACCACCCGCGCCGCTGCGCGCCGAGTCATCATTGTTGAGCGACGCTTCATATTCGACCTCTCCGGTCCGCCCGCGCACCGAGACGTCGCCGCGCGTGAACAAAGGATCGGTGTAATGCGCGCGGAACTGGGGTTTCCACGAAAATTGCCCTGAAAAATTGTCGGCGCGATAGACGATATTGGCGACCTGCCCCGACAATCCGGGGATATCGAGCGTCGCGCCGTCGACGATCTCGATGCGCTCGACATTGCCCACGGGGATGCGCGACAATTGCGTATACATGTCGTCGGCCTTGTTCGACGGCCGCTCGCCGTTGAACAGCACATTGCCCGTCGCCTGCCCCAGACCGCGCAGATTTTCATTGTCGCGGATCTGGAAACTCGGGACCTGCGCCAGCATGTCATAGGCATTCTTGGGCGCGTAACGGGTGAAGTCGGCGGGCGTATAAACCTGTCGCCCGGCGCTGGTCGCGCTCGCGCGAACCCCGGCGGGCGCCGGCGGCGGAGTATCGCCGGTCGGCGCCGCCTCCTGTGCAGCGGCCGGCGCGGACAGCGCGGTCACCACCGCCGCCAGACTGACGAAACGGATCACTGCGCACTCCCCTTAGCCGCGCGGTTCATCGCCTGCGCATAGGCGGGGGAAACGCCCATCGCCTTCATGGCGACCACATCGTCGGCGCTGAGCTTGCGATATCCCGCTGCGGCCAGCCCGCGCACATAGGCACCATCGACCCCCAAGGCCTTGCACGCGATCGCGTCCTCGACCGCGGTCAGCACGATCGCCTCGGACTTGAGGTCGCGGACATAGGCGGGGGTCACGTCCAGCGCCGCGACGGCGATCAAATCATTGGCATCTTTGGGCCGCACGCCCTCGCGCGTCAGCCCGTCGGCGAGGTCGATCGTCGCGTCGACCATCATCATTGCGAGTAAAGTCGTGCGCCGTTCGGGCGCGAGACCGCGTTCGCTCAACTGCCGCTCGAAACCGGGGTCGGAGGTAAAACGACACTCGCCCTTGCCCTCAAAGGCACGGCTCAGTGTTCCGGTGCACGACAGCGTGCCTGCGCCGTGCGTCACCGTAAAACTCACAGGTCCGGGCGCCGAACGGCCGAGCGCGGCCGCGGCATCGGCGAAAGTGGGGCGCGACCCGTCGAGCGCCTGATCGCTGCTCGATTGCTTGTGCTGGATACGCACCCGCGGCGAGCCCTTCTTTCCACCCGCAGGCTCGGCGACCCAGTTGACGTCGGTCAGCACCAGCGGGTCGGCGGCGGCGGTCGGTGCCGCGCAGGCGAGAACGGACAACAGCGCGGTGCTGCCGGCGATAAACAGGGCTTTCATGGGGCACTCTCCCTCGCGTGCGCCGGGCGAGCGCCATCGCTCGCCGCCGCAGCGACAATGTGAAACTTGGCTTCGATCAGTGGTGGTTCGGCTTCGGCCAGTGGCCGGGCGTCAGGTCCCCGGCGGCGCGGGTGGCATCGGAGGTTCGGGGGTCTCGGGCATTTCGATCCGCGCGATCCGGCCATCGGCCGCCCGCGCCTCGATCACACCGTTCGGACCAAAGACCACCAAGGCCGACTTCTCACCGCGAGCCGCGCTGACGCGGCCGGGCACCGGCCCGGGTCCGCGATGCCCTTCGCCGACGGCACGCAGCCGGATCGCTTCATCCGCGGTGCGAAGGCGCATGCCCGACTTTTGCATCTCGGTGACGAAATCGCAGTCGACCCCCATGGCGCGCAGCGCGATCAGGTCGTCGATACCGACGCCGGGAAAATGCGTCCGCATGTCGCGGGCAAAGGCCATATTGACCCCCACCGACTGCGCGCCGATCAGATCGTCGACATCGGCACCGGGGAACAGCCCGCGCATCTGGCGGATATAGGCGGGGTCGACCCCGGTTGCCTTGGCCCCGATGATATCGTCAGCGCTCATGCCCGGATCATGCTCGCGCATCTCCTTGACGAATTCGGGGGTCACGCCGACGGCGCGCATGCTGACCAGATCTTCGGCGGTCAGCGGCTCGGCGCGCCGCGCGGCCTGTACCTCGTCGTCTCCGCTGGTCGTCACCGCCTCTGCGGTCCGCATGGTGGCCGCAGTTGCTGTGGCCTGTGCCTTCGCCTTTTGCGGCGATGGCGCCTGCGATGTCGCCGAGAAAGCGGCGAGCGGAGCGGTGACGCCCGCCAGCACGACCAGACTCATCAGCATCCAGCTCGCGCTCGCCGGACCGCGTTTCAGGCTGCCGTCGAGAACGCGGGTGATGCGGCGTTTCAAACTGTCCTTGCCCGGCGCGACGCCATGCGCGGCGAGCAGCGCACCCTGATTGTCGTGGCGTGCCGCGCCGACCAGCAGGGTTGCATAATCGGGGCCGTCGATGTCGGCCATCAGCACCGCGTCATCGGCAGCTTCCTCGCGCAATTGATGGCTTTCACGCGCCAGCATCCAAACCAGCGGATTGAACCAGAAGACCGCGCAGGCGACCCGCGCGCCGAGCAGCTTGGCCCAGTCGAGCCGCGCGACGTGCGCCAGCTCGTGCGCGATAATCGCCTCGGCCTCACCGACGGCCTGGACTGCTTTCGGGCTCAGCACGATCGTCGGGCGCAGCACACCCCAGCTGATCGGCGAGCGCAGCTCGTTGCTGACCAGCAGCGCGGTGCCATGTTTGAATCCCATGCGCCGCTGCGCCTCGGCGAGCGCCGACAGCCACGATCCCTCGACCAATATCTCGGCGCGGCCTCGCATCGCGAACAGCCGGACCACCGCCAGCGCCATCATTCCAGACAGCAGGAGGAGCGGGAGAGCATAGAGAAAGGGGGCAAGGTCGCTCCACGCGAAAACGATCGGCGTCGATCCGGCGGCGTCGACCACAACGGGGAATGAGGTCGTTGCCGGAGCCGGATCGATCGCCGATCCCCCTGTTGTCGCAATCTCAGCCAAGGGCGCAGCGCCTTCGGCAAACCAACTCGCGGGCAGCGGCGCCCATTGCGGCAGAAACAGGATCGCGGCCGGCAGCACGAGCAACGCCGCAAGCCCCGCATGGGCGATCATCGACCGCTCGCCCGCCGAGCGCGAGCGCGCCAGCCGCAGCAAACCCAGAGTCACCGCTGCGACCACGATCGATTTCCAGGCAAGGCCCAGCAACATGGCGGTGCTCATCATTTCATCCTCCCGTCGCGGGCTTTCGCGATCATTTTTTCCAGCTCGTCGAGTTCGTCGCCGCTCATCTCGTCCTGCATGCCGAGCAGCGCCGCGGCGGCGCTCGTTGCCGATCCGTTGAAAAACACGCGCACGACCTGGCTCAGCGCCGACTTGCGCGCCGTCTTGTCCGACACGCTAGGCGCATAGACGAAACCGCGTTCGGATTGTTCGCGCGCGACGAAACCCTTGGTCTCAAGCCGCTTCAGCATCGCTCGGATCGCCGAACCCGACAATTCGTCGGCAATCGCGTCGCCGATCTCGGTCACCGTCGAGGCACCCCGTTCATAGAGGATGTCGACGATTTCGCGTTCGCGGGGTGGCAGACTGGACAGCATTCGAATCACCTCATGCGCTACATTTGTAGCGTGCTACATTTGTAGCGCTTGCTTGGCAAGGGGTTTTATTCGAATAATACAGTTGGAGGGTCGAAGGCGAGGGCCGCTCAGAAATAGCGCGGAATCGGCCCGACCTGCGGCGTCTGATCGGGCAGCTCAACCACCTCATCGTCGACATAGCACCAGCCCCAGCCCTCGGGCGGGTCATAGCCTTCGATGATCGGATGCGCGGTGGCGTGAAAATGCGCGCGTGCATGACGGCGCGGCGAATCATCGCAGCACCCGACATGGCCGCACGTCCGGCACAGGCGCAGATGGACCCAGATGCTCCCAGTGCGCAGACATTCCTCACACCCCTTTGCGCTCGGGGTGACATCGCGGATCTCGGTTTCATGCGAACAGGACATGGCGGCGTTCCTCGGGCTGACGCATCGGTTGCGGCCGCCCGATCCTCCGCTACATTCGCGCAATGAGCAAGAGCGCCGAAATCATCGTAAACGACCTTATGCAACAGGGCTATCGCTACACGCGCAGCGCCGCGATGGGCAAAGACTTCGATCCCGATTTTCAGCCCGAGCTGACCCCGGCAGAGATGCTCGAACTCGGCGTTTTCTGCGGCAAATATATGACCGATTGCACCGGCGAATTTCCGGCGAGCTGGTTCGCGAAAGCCAAGTTGTCGCCGCGCCGCGCCGACTGTTCGCTCAACTATTTCGGCATCCGCGCCAGCGTCCCGCTCAGTGTCTGGGTGGCCAAGGGCTGGATCTATCCCGACGATCCGCGCGGCTGGTTCCAATGGTATTGCCGCTATTATTCGGGCCGGCGGCTGCCGCACGAGGACCATCGCCAGATCGCGCGCTGGCGCGCCTTTCGCCGCCACGCGGCGCAGGTCCGCAAGAATTGCGAACCCGGCGACCCCTTTTGCCGCCCCAGGCAACGCCAAGCGCTGCTCCAATGGGCCTATGACAGCCGCGACATCTAGCGGGCTTCGACACACCGCACTATGTGGGGCGCCCGTTCAAGGAAGTTTCCACCTATGCCCATCATGGCCGCGCGCCACTATAACAATGGCCAGCTCGTCCGCGAACTCGGTCCCGACGAGGTTATTCCGGACGATTGCGAAATCGGCGACTTCTTCTGGCTCGGCCTGTACGAGCCGACTCCCGGCGAGCTTGAAACCATCGCCAAGCGCTTCGGGCTTCACCTGCTCGCGGTCGAGGATGCGCTGAAGGCGAACCAGTTGCCCAAGGTCGAAGTCTATGGCGACCAGCTCTTCATCATCGCGCGCACCGCCAATCTCGACGGCGACACGATCGAGCCCGGCGAAACCGCGATCTTCGCGGGCCCGCATTTCCTCGTCACCGTGCGCCACGGCTCGGCGCGAGCGCATACCGCGGTGCGCGCGCGGCTCGAGAGCCTGCCGATGAAGCTCGCCCACGGGCCCGACTATGTCCTCTATGCGATCCTCGATTTCATCATCGACGGCTATTTTCCGGTCATCGACGCGATCGAGGAACGGATGCTCGTGGTCGAGGAGAGCGTGATGGACACCCCGCTCGACGCCGCCGAAATCCGCCACCTCTATCGCCAGCGGCACGAGATCATCCGTTTCCAGCGCATCGTCGGGCTGATGAAGGATGTTGCGAACCGCCTCGCCGCCGACGAAGATCTCCCCAACATCGACGACGGGGTGCGGCCCTTTTTCCGCGACATCTGGGATCATGTCTCGCGCGCCGAATTCCGCCTGACCAGCCTTCGCGACATCGCGGCCTCGGTCCTCGACACCAACTCGCAGCTCGAACAGCAACGCCAAGGCGTCATCACCCGCCAGCTGGCCGCCTGGGCCGCGATTCTCGCGGTTCCGACCGCAATCGCCGGTATTTATGGCATGAACTTCGAATTCATGCCCGAACTCGACTGGGACTATGGCTATGCCTTTGCACTGACGCTCATTTTCGGTGGGTCGGGGCTCGTTTTCTGGCGTTTCCGCAGCATCGGCTGGCTCTGACCGCCGCCGTTTGCCGCCGCAGAAGGGCGGCGGGGCGCAGCGCACTGGCGCGGCTGTCTCTTTTGTCCAATGGGGTGGTTTCGGCGGCCGACGCTAACACTCTTTTAACCGCGCGCGGCCGATTAACAGGACGATGGTTATTTCCGCTTTTCTTCAGCAGCCCGCGCAGGACGGCGGGAAACGCAGCAACGCGCGCCGCACTCTCAAGCTTCAGGTCCAGGGCGCGCACGAAACCGGCAAGGGGATCGAGGTCCTCATCCACAATATTTCGGCAACTGGCCTGCTTATCGAAAGCGAGGCCGAGCTTGTTGTCGACGACCGTATTGACATCGACCTGCCGCATGCGGGACAGGTGCCCGCGCGGCTGATCTGGGCGAGCGGCCGGCTGTTCGGCTGCCAGTTCGACACACCTGTCTCGGCCGCGACGCTCAGCGCCGCGCAGCTGCGCAGCGCCGTTGGCGCCGATTTCCCGTCCGAGGCTCTGGACGACGACGCCGGTGCGATTCCGCCCGCCGCCGAACGCTTCGGCGCCAAGCTCCAGCGCCTGCGCATCGCCAAGGGCCTCAGCCAGGCCGACGTCGCCGCGCATATGGGGGTCAGCGCACCCTCGATCTCGGGCTGGGAAAAGGGCCGCGCCCGCCCCAAGCACGACCGTATGGGCGATCTTGCCGAACTGCTCGGCGTACCCCTGTCGCAATTGCACGGCGACCCGACCCCCGAACGGCTCAACGAACTCGTCACCCGCAGCCGCGAACAGATCGCGCGGGCGACGGGCACGACACCTGACAAGATCCGGATCGTGATCGAACTTTGATCGCGAACCTTGCCCCCGCCGAGACCCGCCGCTAAAATCGCTCGAAAGAAGGAGCGTCCGACATGAACGACAACCCGACCGCAACGCCGCGCCGCCTTGCCGCCAGGAAAGTTCATGTCCATGCCTTCGATCACCCTATCTCATCTCAGCTGGTCCACGCCTGACGGCCGCGCCGTCCTTTCAGACCTCGACCTCCAGCTCGCCCCCGAACGCACCGGCATCGTCGGGCGCAACGGCGTTGGAAAATCGACGCTGCTGCGCCTGCTGACGGGCGAACTGGCTCCTGCGAGCGGCCATATATCGGTCGACGGCAGCATCGCCATGCTGCGCCAGACGGTGCAGGTCGATCCTGACGAGACGATTGCCGACCTCTTCTCCGCGCGCGCCAGCCTGGCGCTGCTCCGCAAGGCCGAAGCGGGCGACGCGAGTGCCGACGAGATCGCCGACGCCGACTGGACGCTCGAAGCGCGCATCGACGAAGCGCTTGCCGGCGTCGGCCTGCCCCTCCCCGCCGACCTGTCTCTTATACACATCTCCGAGCCCACGAGACACTGAGCGATC
>CAUUIU010000090.1:0-9821 GCA_963545025.1 uncultured Sphingopyxis sp.
GATCTACACTTCGAGCTTCGTCGGCAGCGTCAGATGTGTATAAGAGACAGGAATTCGGTATCCGCAAGGGCAAGGACATCGTCGACCTCCGCCTCGCCTGGGTGCCCGATTCGGGCAAGTGGGAGGCGGCCGTCTTCGTCCGCAACCTGCTCGACAAGGCCGAGATGAACTATGTCTTCCCGCAGGGCATCCTCGAGCAGCGCTTTGTCTCCTACGGTCCGCCGCGCACCTGGGGCGCCAATCTCTCCTTCCATTTCTGACCGTCCGACAAGGAAAATGTCCCGCATGAGCCAGTATTATTCCGCCATCGCCTTGCCGCTGCCGCTGAGTGCCGACCGATCGACACGGTCGAACCATATCTCGCCGGAAGCGGAACCGATCGTCCCCTCTCTCGCGCCCGCGTCTGTCGCCTTCACCCTTGCTCAGACGGTGAACGACGCGGGCGAGGTCGTGACCCTGCTAGTCACCGCCTATGACGGCGAAACCATCGAGGCGATCGATTTGGCTGCGCAGGGCGCGCCTCTGAATGCCGATATTTTCGATGCGATAGCCGCGGTCGGCGACGACAAGCTGCACGCACTGCAGATGGCGGCCGGGTCGCGCCCGCGCTACGCGCTGGGAAACCTGCTGCCGTCGGGCGCGATGACCGACCGCCATCTTGCGACGGGAACCAATTTCGCCGAACATGCCAAGGAAGCGGGGAGCAAGACCGTCTTCAACTTCCCCAAATTCGGCCAGCCCACGCCCGCGCGTACGACGCTGGTCGTCCATCCGGGCACGCTGATGGATTATGAGGTCGAGATCAGCATCCGCTTCGACCGCGAGATCGCCTCGCTCGACGATTTCGATGCGGCGCGGAAGGGCTTTTTCCTGTGCGGCGACTTTACCGACCGCGCGACCTTGCTGCGCGAGGTCGATCCGAAAAATGTCCCGTCGGGTCGCGGTTTCAGCGACGCGAAAAGCGGGCCCGACTATTTTCCGACAGGGCCGTTCCTGGTCGTTCCGCACGACTGGCGCGCTTTTGTGAAGGACGAACGCATCGTCACGCGCGTCAACGGCGCGGTCAAGCAGGACGCGCGCGGCGGCGCGATGATCCTCGATTTCGAGGCGCTGGTCGCTAAGGCACTGACCAATGGCGGCGGCGGCAATTATTCGTACAAGGGGCAGAAGGTGCCGTTGCTCGAAAACGGCACGATCCCCCGCGGCGCGGCGGTGATGTCGGGCACCAGCGAGGGCGTGCTCTTCATGCCGCCGACGGCCGAGGACAAGCGCGGCGGCATCATCGACCATATCCTGCTCGGCCGCTTCCTGCGCGGCAAGTCACCATTCTTTTCGATCATCAACCGCTTCGTGCGCAACGAGCTCAAGGCGGGGCGCTACATGAAGGTCGGCGACACGGTCGAACATCTGTCGTCGACGATGGGGGCGCTGGCGGTCAGGCTGGTCGCGCCCTGATCGAGAGCGATGCCGGACTGCGCTTTCATTTGCAAAGCGCGGCGAAGCCTGAATAGGGTCTCCCGATGCCGGACGGTCCGGCGCGGGAGACAAGGCGACCGTGTCGACGGCGACGAAATCTGGCGATGCAGTGCCGGTCAAAAAACGGCGCGGCCGTCCTCCGGCGTCAGCCGAGACGTTGCAGGTCGCGCATGCCGCCGCGCGCGACCGGATCTGCGGCGCCGCGCTCACCCTGTTCGACCGCGGCGGGATCGACGCGATTTCGATGCGCGAGATCGCGGGCGTGATCGGCGCCTCGCCGATGATGCCCTATAAATATTTCCCGACGAAGGATCATTTGCTGCAGGAGTTGCGCACACGCGCGTTCCTGCAGTTCGAGGCGGCGCTGCGCGATGCGGTGAGCCCCGCGGGTAACGGCTGCGAAAATCTCGAGCGGATGCTGATCGCCTATCTGGAATTCGGCCTGCGCGAGCGCCGCGCCTATCGGCTGATGTTCGATTATTGGGTCTATGACAGCCCGAGCCGGATGTTCGAGGATTTCGGCGACGCGATCCGCCGCCAGTCGGGCGCCTGGAATGTCGTGCTCGAAGTTGTCGAGGCCTATTTCGCCGAGACGAACGAGGGCGGCGACCCGATGACTGCGGCACATCTGATCTGGGCGAGCCTGCATGGCCTTGTCTCGCTCGAAGCGTCGCGCAAGCTCGTCATGGGCCGCGATTTCAAGGAGCTAATGGCACCGATGGTCGCAGCGATCATGAATGGCGTCGCCGCCACCGATCGCTAAGCCCGCCGCGCGCGGTCAGATCCGGTCCCCCGCGATCCGTGCGTCCCATCCCTGCATCGCCACCTCGGCGACCGCCCGCAGTTCGGCCTCGCCGACCCCATCGCGGGCAAGGATCGACATGCTCGCCTGCACGGCCTGCACGAAGCGCGCGAGCGCCGCGAGGTCGGTCGTCGCGGGAACTTCGCCTTCCGCCACGGCGCGTCGCAACCGCGCCTCGAGCCGCTCGAAGGTCATATTGCGGGCGGTGCGAACCATTTCGCCGAGCCGCGAATGGCCCTCGCTTCCCACCGCCGACAGCGTGACCATGCAGCCATAGGGATTGTCGGCAACCCCGCCCGTCAGCGCAGCCGCCGAATCCATCAGCAGCGCGCGCGCCGCCTCGCGGACGGTGTCCGCAGCCTCGAACCCCGACCAGGCGAGCGCCGAATAGCTTTGCTGATAATGATCGAGCGCTTCGGCGAAGAGCGCGTCCTTGGACCGGAAGGCAGCGTAAAGGCTCGGTGCGCCGATGCCCATGGCTTCGGTCAGGTCGGCAATCGACGTCGCCTCATATCCCTTCGTCCAGAACAGCCGCGTCGCAGCCGCCAGCGCGGCCTCGCGGTCGAACGCGCGCGGCCGACCGCGTGCGCGGATCGGGTTCTCGTCGCTCCCACGGGGCATGTCGGCGTCTTTTTGCATCGATCGATACATAATACGCCGGGCGGCCTTGCACAACGGCGGCGGCTAATTATCTATCGATCGCTACAGAAATAGCCTCCCGATCGCGGGAGGTAACGCATGGAAGGAACAGAAATGGGAAATCTTGAAGGAAAACGCGCACTCGTCACCGGCGGATCGCGCGGCATCGGAGCGGCGATCGCGATTGCGCTGGCCGAGAATGGCGCCGACGTCGCCCTGACCTTTCAGCAATCCGCCGAGAGCGCCGCAGCGGTCGTGCAAAAGATCGAAGCGCTCGGCCGCCGCGGGGTGGCGATCCAGGCCGACAGCGCCGATCCCGTCGCCATCGAACGATCGGTCGCGCAGGCGGTCGAGGCGCTGGGTGGTCTCGACATTCTCGTGAACAACGCTGCGATTGCACTCTACGACACGATCGCCGACTTCAAGGTCGAGGACATCGACGCGCTTCTGGCGGTCAACGTCCGCGGCCCCGTGCTCGCGACGCAGGCTGCGATCCCGCACCTCGGCGCCGGCGGCCGCGTGATCACGATCGGCTCGGCCGGTGCGGACCGGATCGTCGGGCCTACGGGCACCGTATATTTCATGACCAAGTCCGCGCTCCAGTCGTTCACCCGCGGTCTGGCGCATGAGCTTGGCCCGCGCGACATAACCGCCAATCTGGTTCAGCCGGGTTCGACCGACACCGACATGAATCCGGCCACCGGCGAGTTTTCGGATTTCCAGCGCAGCCTCATTCCTCTTGGACGGTACGGAGCCCCTGCGGACGTCGCAGCTGCCGTCGCCTTTCTCGCAAGTCCCGCTGCCCGCCAGATCACCGGAACCATTGTGAACGTCGATGGAGGCGTGCTGGCGTGAGCCCACGCGCATTGATCCAGAAATAAGGAGAAGGACGGTGTCGAACGCGAACCTGAGCGATTTCTATGGGCGCTATATCGCTGCGCTCAACGCCCGCGATTTCGACACCGTCCGGACCCTGATCGCGGCCGATGTTCGCGTGAATGGGGTGGCTTACAAGCGCGAAGACGTGGTGGCGTCGCTTGCGGACATCACCGACGCTGTGCCGGATTTCCGCTGGACGATCAAGGATCTGTTCACGGACGAGGGTCGCATCGCCGCGCGATTGCGCGACACGGGCACCCCCGTGAAGCCCTTTCTTGGGCATGACCCCACCGGCGGGGCGCTCGATATTATCGAATATGGCTCTTATCGCGTCGTGGAGAGCCTCTTCGTCGACATGTGGTACGTGATCGACGCTGCAACCGCGGGCGAGCAGTTGCAAAGCCAAGGAACTGCGACCCGCCGCCTCGACGGGAATGATATGGCCGCTCCGTTCTGCGGCTGAGGCGACAATTCAGACACTGTTGTAACCTCGCCGGGGTCAGCGGCGAATATGTCGCGAACTCCGTCGAAGCGCCGATCGCCAAGTCGGGCGCGACACAGCACGCCGGAAACATCAACATGAGAAAGACCGAACCATGACAAACTATCGCAAGTCGGATGAGGCGATCTCGCGCCTGTCGTCCGAGCAGTTCCGGATCACCCAGCAGAGCGGCACCGAGCGCCCCGGCACCGGTGAATATCTCAACAACAAGATGCCCGGCATCTATGTCGATGTCGTGTCCGGCGAGCCGCTGTTCGCCTCGACCGACAAATATGATTCGGGTTCGGGCTGGCCCAGCTTCACCAAGCCGATCGAGCCCGCGCATGTGAGCGAAGTGCGCGACACATCGCACGGCATGGTCCGCGTCGAGGTTCGCTCCGCAAATGGTGACAGCCATCTGGGTCATGTCTTTCCGGACGGTCCGAAGGATCAGGGCGGCCTTCGCTACTGCATCAACTCGGCCTCGCTGCGCTTCGTCCACCGCGATGACATGGCGGCAGAGGGCTATGCGGATTATCTCGACCAGGTCGAGGACCCGTCATGACCCGCGAACGCGCCCTGCTCGCCGGAGGCTGCTTCTGGGGCATGCAGGATCTGATCCGGCGCATGCCCGGCGTCCTCTCCTCGCGCGTCGGCTATACCGGGGGCGATACCCCCAACGCCACCTATCGCAACCATGGCGACCACGCCGAAGCGCTCGAGATCGTCTTCGATCCGAACGAGACCAGCTTTCGGGTCATTCTGGAGTATTTCTTTCAGATTCACGATCCCACCACGGTGGACCGTCAGGGGAATGATCGCGGCCGAAGCTACCGCTCGGCGATCTTCTACACCAGCGATGAGCAGCTGCGGATCGCGCGGGAAACGATATTGGATGTCGAGGCGTCGGGAATCTGGCCTGGCAAGGTCGTGACCGAACTCGCCCCCGCGGGCGACTTTTGGGAGGCCGAGAGCGAGCATCAGGACTATCTGGAGCACTATCCGAACGGCTACACGTGCCACTTCGTGCGCCCCGGCTGGAAGCTGCCGGCGCGCGCTATCTAGCCAAAGCGTTCGACTATTCCGCAGAGGCGGCCGCAAAGGTTCGCGAGCTGCCTTTGCGGAACCGTTGCAATGCCCAGGACAAGCCCCGCGCGCCGCCGCTCCGACCCGGCATACCAGTTGGACAGCGGCGCGGGGGACATGCCGAACGCCAAGGCTTCGCGCGCAATCGCCGTGTCCGATGCCTCATCGGAAAGCTGCAGCAACACCCCAAGACCCGCGATCGACAAACGATCCACCGAGATATGCGGCCGCAAGTTTTCGAGCAACGCGTCGCGCTGCGCCGAATAGGCGCGTTTGGTGCGGCGAAGGTGGCGCAGATAATGCCCCTCGCGCATGAACTCGGCGATCGCGAGTTGCACCGCAGGCCCGGGCGGCGGTGCCAGGCACGCCGCGATTTCGAAGACGCGCGGCACCAGCGCGGCGGGCACCACCATGAAGCCCAGCCGCAGCGCGGGGCTGATCGTCTTGCTGAACGATCCGATGTGGATCACCCGGCCATCGCGGTCGAGCGACGCCAGCGCCGGCGCCGCGCGGCCCACCAGTTGCAATTCGCTCAAATAATCATCCTCGATGACCCACGCCCCTTGCCGCGCCGCCCAGTCGAGCAAGCGCAGCCGGCGCTCGAGCGACAGAGTGGCGCCGAGCGGCGCCTGCTGCCCCGGCGTCACCACCGCGAGTTTCGCGTCGGGGAAATGTGCGAGGCCATAATCGACATCGATGCCGCATTCGTCGACCGGCACCGCGACCGGCGCGACGCGCGCGAGTTCCAGCCCGCGCCGTGACAAGGGATAGCCCGGCTCCTCGAACCACGCCTTCTCGCCGTCAACATCGATCGCGCGCAGCGCCAGCCCCAAGCCGCCGGAAAAACCCGCGGTGATGAATATGTGCGCGGGCGAACAGTCGATCCCCCGCGCGATCGCAAGATATCCGGCGATTTCGCGTCGCAGCTCGAGTTCGCCGCGCACGTCGGGATAGATGGGCGGGGTGCTCGTCTCGGCGCGAACCGCCTGCGCCCGGATCCGCGCCATCAGCGTCGCCGGAAAGCTGTCGGCGCCGGGGACACCGTTCTGAAAGATCGCGGGCCCGTAGGAAAGCTCCTGATAAAATTCCATGAAGGAGCCGGGGTCGGGCGATGCGTCGGGAGGCGCACCGACCCGCGGACGATCGGCGACACGCGTCCCGCTCGCGCGAGACGCTTCGATCAGCTGCGCCGCGAGCAGCTTTTCATAGGCGATCCGCACCGTCCCGCGCGAAACCCCCAGTTGCGCCGCCAGGTCCTGCCACGACGGCAGCCGCGCGCCGGGCGCCAATACGCCGCTTTCGATCGCCGCGCCGATCCCCCTTCGGATCTGATCGGTCAGCGAGGCTTTCGCACTACGGTCGAGCTTCAGATCGAACGGGTTCGCCATACGCCCTGGTACACGATTCTATCGCCTTTTTGGTCCTTCTTTTTGCCCCTCTCCCCCTCATCTTCGGCAGACAAAGGAGACTGACCCATGAAACTGCGTTCGATCATTACCGCCGCGTCCGCGGCGCTCGCCCTCACCGCCGCGGCGCCCGTTCTGGCGCACGGCACGGGCGAAACCGTCACCACCGACTTCGAGAAGGAAATTCCCAATATCCCCGGCAAGACGCTCGTCGCGACGATCGTCGACTATGCGCCGGGCGCCGAATCGGCACCGCATGCCCACGCCAGCTCCGCTTTCGTGTATGCTTATGTCGTTTCGGGCGAGATCGAGTCGAAGGTCAACGACGGCCCGGCCCGCGTCTACAAAGCCGGCGAGAGCTTTTACGAGACCCCCGGCTCGCTGCACCCGATCAGCCGCAATGCGAGCAAGACCAAGGCCGCAAGGCTGCTCGCGGTGATCATTCTCGACAATGACGAGGTCGACGAAATCACCACGCCGCTCGACCAGCACTAAGGAGCAAACCGATGTCCCAACGTCTCGACTATAACCAGATCGCCCCCGGCGGGATCAAAGCCCTCGGCGGCGTCTATGGCTATATCATGCAGTCCGGCCTGTCCGCCGAACTCGTCGAACTCGTTTATCTGCGGATCTCGCAGATAAACAATTGCGCCTATTGCCTCGATCTTCACACGCGCGACCTTATCCGCCGCGGCGTGGCAACCGAAAAGCTGGCGCTCGTTCAGGCCTGGCGCGAAGCGGGCCCGTTGTTCAGCGACCGCGAGCGCGCGGCGCTCGCGTGGGCGGAGAGCGTCACGCTCGTCGCGGCCACGGGCGTACCCGACGACGCTTTCGAAGCGGCGCGCGCGCAGTTCGATGAAAAGGAGCTCGTTGATCTGACGCTAGCGATCAGCCTGATGAACAGCTTCAACCGGATGGCGATCAGCTTTCGCAACCCGCCGCAAGCCGCGATCCAATAACTGAGCCCGCTGCACGGCCGACCCGCAAGGGCGCCGCGCAGCAGACGATCCTTCTTACACCCTCTCGGTATCCAGCCGGACCTACCGGGACCCCGCCAAGCGACAGCGCGGCGGAACAACTCTCTGCGTCCGGCTGACATGGAGTATTTTATGACCAAGGATATTGTAGTCGCCGGCTCGGGATTTGCCGGCATGTGGGCCGCGATTTCGGCCGCGCGCGCGATCGCGCTTGCCGAACGTGAAGCGGACGTGCGGGTGACGATCGTGTCGCCCAGTCCGAATCTCGCCATCCGCCCGCGGCTATACGAAGCGAACTTGGACGACATGAACCCCGATATTGCGCCGCTGCTCGCGGCTGTCGGTGTCCGCCATGTGGCGGGGATCATCGAGTCGATCGACGCCGAGGCGCGCCGCCTCACGGTTGCCGACAGTGACGGCGCGCGCACCGTCATGTCGTACGACAAATTCGTGCTGGCGGCGGGAAGCCGCCTGTTTCAGCCGCCGATCCCTGGCCTTTCTGATCATGCCTTCAACGTCGATCAGTTCGAAACTGCCCGCGAGCTCGGTGCGCATCTGGAATCGCTGGCTGACAAGCGCGACACGCCCGCGCGGAATACGGTCGTCATCGCCGGCGGCGGCTTTACCGGGATCGAGACCGCCGCCGAAATGCCCGAGCGCCTCCGCGCCATCCTCGGCGAGCAAGCAGCGATCCGCGTTGTCGTCGTCGAGCAGGCGCCGCATATCGGACCCGACCTCGGCGCTAATCCCCGTCCGATGATCGAGGAAGCGCTCGCCGAATGCGGAGTCGAGATCATCACCGGCGCGGCGGTCGCCGCGATCGAGCCCGACAGCGTCACCCTGTCGTCGGGCGAACGGATCGAAACGAGCACGGTCATCTGGACCGCCGGCGCGCGCGCGAACCCGCTCGCGGCGCAGCTCGCCGGCGAAAAGGATCGCTTTGGCCGCGTGGTCGGCGACGCCTATCTTCGCGCGCCGGACAGCGACATTTTCGTCACCGGCGACGTCGTCCGCGCGGCCACCGACGACGCGGGCAATGTCGCGGCGATGTCGTGCCAGCACGCCATGAGTCTCGGCCGCGTCGCGGGCCATAATGCCGCCGCGGAGCTGATCGGACTGCCGCTCCATCCCTATAGCCAGCCGCGCTATGTGACCTGCCTCGACATCGGCCCATGGGGCGCGCTGTTCACCGAGGGCTGGGACCGCGAGGTACGGCTGACGCGCGAGACCGGCAAGGCGGTCAAGCGCGAGATCAACACCCAATGGATCTATCCGCCCGCCGCCGATCGCGACGCCGCCTTTGCCATCGCCGCCCCCGACCATGTCATCGTTGCGGCCTGACGCTTGCCGCGTTCCGACACCTGATCATCGAAGAAAGAGAGTCATCATGTCCAAGACCATTGTTTATACCGGAAAGACCCACACGACCGGCGGCCGCGACGGCGCGGCGCGCAGCAGCGACGGCGAACTCGATGTGAAACTGTCGCCGCCCGGATCGCCGCGGACCGGCAGCAATCCCGAACAAATGCTCGGCGCCGGCTGGTCGGCGTGTTTCCTGAGCGCGATCGGCAAGGCGGCGATCGAGATCGACCAGCGCCCGCCCGCCGATGCCGCAATCGACGCCGAGATCAGCCTCGTGCTCGATGATGCCGTCGGCTATGTGCTCGCCGCGCGCTTGGCCGTCAGCCTGCCCGGCATCGACCGCGAAACCGGCGAAGCGCTTATCGGCCGCGCGCACCAGATCTGTCCTTATTCGAAGCTGTCGCGCGGCAACATCGCAGTAGAGATCGTGCTGATCTAGACCCAAGGTACTGCCTTACCAACGGCGGCGCCCCCTTTCGCTTTTGATCCAAGCCGAAAAGTTCCGGAGAGCGCTTGCTGCGAGTTGCAAGCGCTCTCCCTGAGCGATGACATTCGCCCAGACCCGCAACGACGACCAAGGCTGGAGCGTCAGGCGGCGAACATCGGCGCGGCTATTTAGGAGCACCGCTATAGCCGGCGGCTTTGCGTAGCTCCGCGGCGTCCATGACCTGTCTCTTATACACATCTCCGAGCCCACGAGACACTGAGCGATC
>CAUUIU010000091.1:0-9711 GCA_963545025.1 uncultured Sphingopyxis sp.
TACGGCAACTCTTAAAAACCTCCGCACGTCAACGTGGGGTGGTCGCATCGCTAACAATATTTGAGATAGGGCCGGAAAAGGGTCGAGTAGAAGGCCGAAAAGGCGGCCGAGAAATCGCGATCGATATAGCCGGGCTCATAGACATAGGCCTTGGCGCCGACCGTGCGAAAGGTCGCAAGCAGACTCTGGAGCAAGCCGCTTTCATCGGAAATATCGAGAGTCTTTGCGAGTGACGACCAATCCGCGTCGGATTCCAGCACTCCCAGCCTTGCCGGGGACTTCATTCGGTTATTGCCCCCCCAGGCGGAATCAGCCGACCGTAAACGTACCCAGACGCTGTTCGGAAACGATCGACAGGGATTCCAGCTCCTCGATCGCCCGCACCGCTTCCGGCGACGGCTTCAAGGTGAATTCTTCGAATTCAGCGCGTGTTTTGATTTCGACGCGGCCAAAGCACTGCATATCGTCGAACGATGTGATGCCGTTGTCCATTGCCTTCCCCTGAATCAAAAATGCCGGCCGAAAAGCCGGTCATTCGAGATGCGGTAAGTTGGTAGGTTTAAAGAGATGTGAGTTCAATATCAAAATACAACCGTCGCAGCGACCTAACGTGCCGTTGCCACGACCGATGAATAGGGTGAAGCGACTGTCCGCAGCGTGAACAAAGATAAAACGAAGCGATAAATAGGACGAATAATCATTCGATTATCGAAACATCGCGCGAACATTCTGGTGCATGAAAAAAGGCACGAAGACGCTACGAAAAAAACAGCAAAATGGTGGTAAAAAATTGCGCCAAAGCAGCAAGAATACCCGAGAATAGAAAATCGAGGCAATTTTGCGCGATGATCCGGCGGCGATCATCGCGATTCACGTGCAAGAGAGGATTGCGAAGATGGCGCTCGGCATCGAGGAAATTCAGGCAATCATCACCGCCGGAACCGAACATCGTGGCTGGATCGCCAACAGCTTCGCGCAGGTGGAATTCCTTCTCGGCGACCTGATAGTCCGCTGCCGTGCCTTCCCCGAATATGCGGAGCACACGCAGACGGTCAGCCACAGTGCCTCCAAGCGCATCGCGAAGGTGCGCGCGATGTTGGCGATCGAGGGACCGCTGTCGCCGTTCGCGGCGGCGCTCGAGCCGCTGCTGGACGGCTTCGCGGCGAACCAGGAAGTGCGCAACCTGCTCGCGCATGGCTATTGCGAGTTCCACCATACGCCGACCGACGATGCCGGATTCTACTTCCGAAAATTCGACAGGGCGAAGGCGGAGGAAACCGGCAACGATGCGGCGCTGCTGGAAAAGACGTTCCGCCTCATCGACCTCGAATATCACCGGGTCCAGATGATCGCGCTCGCGGACAGCGCGATGGACCTCGTTTCCAACCTGCACGTCGGCTTGGGTTGGGCCGACGCCGTCCCGCAACCGCTCGCCTGACGGTCAGCGAGGCGGCGCGGAGCCCAAACGAACGAACGGGCCAAGACCGCAATGCTTCCCCAGCGGAAATTTCAAAACCGTCCCGGCGGATCTATGACCGTCACCGGGCACGCGCCGTGCATCGCCCTGTCGCTTTCCGCTCGGCTGCGCCATAGCGTGCGGTCTAAGTTAGCTGAATGTCCCAAGTTCAGGCGCGAAGAAGCCGCGGTGATCTCGCTACGGAATGGCTGCTTTCAAGCAGGATCAAATCCAGATCGGAACGACCGACATCAGGCGCAAAGCGGTCGGCTCACATTTTCTATGACGGCTAAGACATGGTCCATTTAGGTGGTCCATCTGCCCGAGTTTCACCTCGTTGACCTACATATTAAACCATTGCTATATAAAGAATATTAGAAACTCCACCCCCTCCCGTAGGGGTCACCACGGTAGAGCGCGCGGTCGGCGCGACATTATCCGCACATTGGCGTTTGAGACTGCACGGTTCTGCCTGACTGCTAAGGCGCCTTAGCCGATGTCGGTCCACTTAACGCGCGGCCGCGACAGATACCGATCGGCGATAGCCGCGTTCAAGCGGCCCGCTCAAATCATAACTTGCAATCTCGTCTGCGTAGATTCATCGTAGACCTGCAGGGGGCCACGGCTAGGTGCCACGGGGTGTGGCCTCCGTATTTCATACGCAGAAATTCGTTTTAATTTTCAGATAGTTGTAATTCCGCACCGGCTGGCTGGGGCGGCAGGATTCGAACCTGCGAATGGCGGCATCAAAAGCCGCTGCCTTACCACTTGGCGACGCCCCAACGGGCCGGTGCGAGGCGCGTCTATAGCGCCCGCCGCATGAATGGCAAGTTGGTGACTTTAAAGCCGCGTGACCCAACCGTGCGGATCGGGCGCGAGCCCGCGCTGGATGCGCACCAGCTTGTCTTTCAACATTCCCGTGATCTGCCCCGGGCCGCCGGCGCCGATGGTAAAGCTGTCCTGCCCGCGCGTTACCTTGCCCACGGGGGTCACCACCGCGGCGGTGCCGCAGGCGAAGCTTTCGGTCAGGCGGCCGCTTTCCGCATCGACCTGCCACTGGTCGATCGCATAGGGTTCCTCGCGCACCGTCAGCCCCTCGTCGCGCGCGAGCGTGATGATCGTGTCGCGCGTGATGCCGGGCAGGATCGTGCCGGTCAGCGGCGGGGTAACGATACTGCCGTCATCGAAGACGAAAAACATGTTCATGCCGCCCAGTTCCTCTATCCAGCGATGCTCGGCGGCGTCGAGGAAGACGACCTGGTCATGCCCCTTGGCGATCGCCTCGCGCTGCGCGATCAGGCTGGAGGCATAGTTGCCGCCGCATTTGGCGGCGCCCGTACCACCGGGGGCGGCACGGGTATAATCCTCCGACACCCAGAGCGAGATCGCCGGGGCGCCCGACTTGAAATAATTGCCGACCGGCGAGGTGATGACGAGGAAATGATATTCGGCGGCGGGCTTGACGCCGAGGAACACTTCGCTCGCATACATGAAGGGGCGCAGATAGAGCGCCCCGCCATCGACCGGCGGGAACCAGCCGGCGTCGGCGGCCACGGCTTCCTTTACCGCGGCGATGAAGAGTTCCTCGGGCAGTTCGGCCATCGCCATGCGGCGCGCGCTCGCGTTGAAGCGTGCGGCGTTGGCCTCGACGCGGAACAGCGCCATCGACCCATCGTCGAGACGATAGGCCTTGAGCCCTTCGAAGATTTCCTGCGCATAATGGAGAACTGCGGTCGCGGGATCGAGGGTCAGCGGGCCGCGCGGCATTACCCGCGCGTCGTGCCAGCCCTTCGCGTCCGAATAGCGGATCGACACCATATGGTCGGTGAAGACGCGCCCGAACACCGGATCCGAAATCGCCGCCGCCCGTACATCGTCCGCGGCCGGATGGGGGTGCGGCAGATGGGTGAAGGCGGGAGCTGACATTGCGGGGACCTGTTCGCTTAAGGGGGAATCGAGCGCGCCTCTTGCCAAAGGAGGGCGCGTCGCGCAACGGTAGTGACTATGCCGGACGATAATTTTCTTTCACAAGTACCCGCCGCCTCCGCTCTTTTCTTGCGTGAAGCCGAGGTGCGTCGCGGGATCGAATATCTGTTCTTCGCGCACGGCGGGCTGTGGCGGACGATCGACGCGCGGCTGGCCGAAAATGATCTGGGACGCGCGCATTACCGGGCGCTTTACTTCATTGCACGCCAGCCCGGGCTGACGATCGCCGACCTGCTCGCCCTGCTCGGCATCACCAAACAGTCGCTGGGCCGCGTGATCAAGGAACTGGAGGCCCGCGCCTTGCTGGCGACGCGGCCGGGCAACCGCGACCGCCGGCAGAAGGAACTGCGGCTGACCGACGCCGGGCGCGCGCTCGAGGCGTCGATCTTCACCTTGCTGCGCGACGCGATGAGTCGCGCCTATACCCATGCGGGCCAGCAGGCGGTGACCGGGTTCTGGCAGGTCAGCGAAGCGCTGCTGCCACCGCGCGAGCGCGGCCGCGTTGCGGCGCTGGGCGGCGAGAAGGGCTGATTAGCCGCGTCGCCCCCGCGAAGGCGGGGGCCGTTACCGGGTTGTTCCGAGGGTGCGGGATAAGGACGACAACGGCCCCCGCCTCCGCGGGGGCGACGGTTAGCTCTCGCCGCGCGCGATGTCGGCGAGTTCGCGACCGCGGTCGCGCGCCGCGCGCAGCACATTGGTAAGCAGCGCGGCGAGCTGACCGTCGCTGTCGAGCACATCGAGGCCGGCCTGCGTCGTGCCGCCCTTGCTGGCGACCTGCGCCACCAGCACACCCGGCTTTTCGCCGCTGTCGGCGAGCAGCGCCGTCGAGCCGCCGAAGGTCGCGGTCGCGAGCTTGAGCGCGTCCTCGGCCGACAGGCCGAGCCGCTCGCCCGCCGCGGCGTAGGATTCGATCAGGCGAAAGACGAAGGCGGGACCGCTGCCCGTGAAGGCGGTGACGAGATCCATCGTCGAATCATCGTCGAGCGCGACGACCGTGCCGAGCGGCGACAGCAGACCGGTGATTGCTGCCTTGTCCGCATCGCCAAGACTGGCGACGGCCGACACGCCCGCGCCGATACGCGCGGCGAGATTGGGCAGGATGCGGACCTGCGCCTTCGCGTCCGGAAAGCGCGCGGAAAGGTCGGCGAGCGACACGCCCGCGAGGATCGACAGGAGGTGCGTTTGGTCAGTCACCGCATCGGCAAGGTCGCTCGCAACATCGCCAAGCTGCTGCGGCTTCATGCCGAGCATGATCCATTCGGCGTCCGCGCCCGCGGCGCGCCATTCGATAAGCGAGGCGAACTGCACGACACCTTCGCGCGGCGTCGCGAACGGATCGACGATCGCGACCTGCGCCGGATCGAGTCCGGCCTTCAGCCAGCGGTCGAGCATCGCGCCGGCCATATTGCCGCACCCGACCAGCAGCATCCGGCCGGCAAAATTGTTCAAACTGTTCGTCATTGTCCGGGGTCTTCTTTTCTTTTAGCGGCAGCTGCTTTCGGGGCCCGAAAGCAGGTCGAGGCAGCGGCCGTCGATGTTGTTCGCATCGACCGGCACCCCGATCAGCGACGCAAGCGTCGGTAAAATATCCACCGTCATCACGGCATTGGGCTGTTCGAAGCCCGCGAGACCCTTGCGCCAGAACAGCATCGGCACGCGGCGATCATAGTCCCACACCGAACCGTGGGTCGCGACATAGCCGAGGCCCGATTCGGGAATCGGCGTCACACGCGGTTTCAGAACGACGATGAAATCGCCCGACCGCTGCGCATTGTAGGAGGCGCGCAGCTTGTCCTTGAGGCTCCAGACGTCGGGCGAGCGCTTCGACACCGGCCAGGCGGCAAGTTCCTCGCCGGTCACCACCGCCTCGACCTGCGGATGTGCGCGGAGGCGCGTCAGCAACTCGGTCATCGCGGTCTTGCGCTGCGCCGGGCTGAGCGCCTTCGACAGATACATGTCGCCGAACGGGCCGTCGCCAAAGAGCAGGGGTTGCGGCAGGCCGAGCTTTTCGGCGACGTCCTTGCCCAGCTTTTCGGGATCGAGCGCCGGGTCGACGCGTTCGGCAGCCGGCCAGGCGTTCTGGCGATTGCGCTCGGGCAGGTCATGCCCGCCGTGATCTGCGGTCAGCGCAACGGCATAGTCGATGCCGGTGGCGTCGAGCCGCGCGAAGAAATCGCCGAGTTCGCGGTCGAGTCCGGCCATCTGGATGCACATCTCGCTGCCCTCGGTGCCCGTGCCGTGACCGACATAGTCGGTCGCCGACAGGCCGACGATCAACAGGTCGGTGCCACTGCCTTCACCCATCTTGCGGACCTGGCGCAGCGCGGCCGCGGTCGCGAGCACCGCGCCGTCGGCTTCGGGCGAGGCCATGAAGCGGCGGAAATCGCCGGCATCGCGCGCCATTCGGCCGGTGCCCACACTGGCGCCCTTGTCGCCGATCGGAATCGCAATGTCGTGCGCCGCACAATCGGCGGGAAGCATCAGGCCGGGCCGCGCCTGACCGATTGCAGTGGCAATCGCGGTGCTCGCCTGCTGCGCGGTCGGCGACAGCGGCGTGCCGCGATAGCTGGTGAGGCCGGTGGGGACGAGCCACAGCAGTTCGTCGGCCTTGTGCCCCCCCATCATGATCGCGGCGCGGTCCTTGCCCGCCACCGAGACGACCTGCGCCTTGGGGTCGCGGTCCTTCATCAGGTCGCCGAGCGTCGGGACGAGCAGATGGTTCACCGACGGCGCATATTTGCCGCTGCCCGACGTCGTGCCCGCAACGCTTTCATCCTCGGCGCAATAGATGCGCTTGTCGTCGCGGCCGACCGACAGATCAAAATAATTATTGGCGATGATCCCGGTGCGCGCCGGGTGGCTGCCGGTCAGGATTGTCGAGTGGCCGGGGCAGGTTTCGGTCGCGGCATGCGACTGGTAACCCGACGGGAAAACGATGCCCGATGCGAGACGCGCGAGCCCGCCGGTGAAACGGCCCCGATATTCGGCGAACAGGTCGGCCGAGAATTGATCGACCGCGATCATCACGATCAGCTTGGGCGGCGGCGTCTGGGCCGTAACCTTGGCGGCGGGAGGCGCCGAATTCTGCGCGAGAACCGCGCCAGTGCCAGCGAAGGAGAAGAGGACGGCAACGGCGGTGGTCAGATATTTGATCTTCACGGGCGTATCTCCGGTGCGGGGGTCGTCAGCGCGGGCTGTCCTCTCGACGAAAGCCGCCTATATGGCAAGCCTTCGAACGATGAACGGCTGCGGACGGACCATGAATTTGCAGAGTGAGGCTTTTGTGACACGTGCGTGGCGCGCGGCGCTGACGCTGATTGCGCTCGCGGTGCTGGCGGCGAGCCCCGCGCGCGCGCAGCCGACGCATATCCAGGCGAAGCTGATTGCCGAATCCACGGCCCCGGCGCCCGGCGGAACGACCGCAATCGCGCTCAGCATGGCGCCCGAAAAGACGTGGCACGGCTATTGGATCAATGGCGGCGACGCCGGCTATGGCTTCAATATCGCCTGGAACCTGCCCGAAGGCGTCACCGTGTCGGATTTCCGCTATCCGGTGCCCGAGGCGCTGACCTTGTTCGGCATGATGAACCATGCCTATGAGCACCCCTATGCGTTGCTCGCCGAGGTCCGCGTCGACAAGAATGTCGCGCCCGGCACCGACCTGAGCTTTTCGGGTCTCGCCAACTGGCTCGCCTGTACGGACAAGGTTTGCGTGCCGGAAAAGGCGATCGTCGCGGTCAAGCTGACGGCGGGCGACGGCCGGATCACCGCGGCGTCGCGCGAGCGGTTCGACGGATGGCGGGCGGCGTTGCCGCAGCCGCTCGACCGCAGCGGCACATGGGAGCGGCGCGGCGAGCGGGTGCGTTTTGCCATCCCCCTGCCCGCGGGCGCCGACCCCGACGCCCCGCACCTGTTCCTCGAAACGCGCGAGCTGGTCGATTATGCGGCGCCGCAAAGCTTCAGCCGCAACGGCGATCATATCATCGTCGAGATGACGGCGAAGGGCGAGGCCACGGGGCCGGTCGCGGCGCTGCTCAAGCTTGGCGAGGGACGCGGGCTTTCGGTGCGTTTCGAATCCGGTGCCGTTCCAGCGGCGGGCGAAAAGATCGCGACGAAAAGCGGCGGGATCGACATGGGGCTGTTCTGGACCGCGCTGGGCGGCGCGATCCTCGGCGGGCTGATCCTCAATTTGATGCCGTGCGTGTTTCCGATCCTGAGCCTCAAGGCGCTGAGCCTCGCGCGTTCGGGCGGCGACGCGAGGACGGCGAAGGTCGAGGCGCTGGCTTACACGGGAGGTGCCGTCGTCACTGCCTTGTTGCTCGGCGGCGTATTGCTCCTGTTGCGCGCGGCGGGCGAACAGGTCGGCTGGGCGTTCCAGCTGCAGCATCCGGTGAGCGTGCTCGCGCTGCTGATCCTGTCACTCGCGATCACATTGAACCTGCTCGGAGCCTATGAGCTGCCTTCCTTTGGCGGCGGGCAGGCCCTCGCCGACAAGGACGGCGCGGCAGGGGGCTTCTGGACCGGCGCGCTCGCGGCTTTTGTCGCGACGCCGTGCAGCGGGCCGCTGCTCGGTGCTGCGCTCGGCGCGACCCTGGTGTTGCCCGCCTGGGCGGCGCTGCCGATCTTTGGCGGGCTGGGGCTGGGGCTTGCCCTCCCCTTCCTCGCCATCGGCTTTGTGCCCATGCTGCGCAATCGCTTGCCCAAGCCGGGGCCTTGGATGGACCGCTTCCGCAAATGGATGGCGCTGCCGATGGGGCTCACCGCGCTGGCGCTGGCATGGCTGCTCTGGCGCCAGCTCGGCAGCGGCTCGCAGTTGATCTGGCCGGTCGTGGCGGTGAGCATGGCGCTGGTTCTGTTCACCCATTATGGCGCGATCCAGCGCGGCGACCGGCGGTCGTGGTTGCTGATCGCGACGGGGCTGCTCTTCGTCGGTAGCCTTGTCGGAACGGTGACCGAGGTTGCTGAGGCCAATCGCACCGCCGACGGCGCCGGGTCGACCTTCTCCCTCGAAGCGCTCGCCACCGCGCGGGCATCGGGCAGGCCTGTCTTCATCTATTTCACCGCCGACTGGTGCGTGACGTGCAAGGCCAATGAGGCCGCCGCGATCAACCGCGAGGTCGTGCAAAAGGCGTTTGACAAGGCGGGGGTGGTGACGCTCGTCGGCGACTGGACCAAAGGCGATCCGGCGATCACGCGGACGCTCGCCGAGCATGGCCGCAACAGCGTCCCGCTCTATCTCTGGTATGCGCCGGGCGCGGCGCAAGCCGAGGTTCTGCCGCAGATCCTGACCCCCGGCCTGCTCACCGACAAGGCGGGCGGCTGATGGCGAAGCAGCGCGCCGACCAGTTGCTCGTCGACCGCGGACTCGCCGAAAGCCGGACGCGCGCGCAGGCGCTGATCCTTGCCGGGCTGGCCTTCGTCGGCGACCGCAAGATCGATAAGGCGGGGCAGCAGATCGCCGACGATGCCGCGATCAGCGTCAAGGGCCGCGACCACCCTTGGGTATCGCGCGGCGGGATCAAGCTCGACCATGCGCTGACGCATCTGGGGTGGGACGTGACGGCTTCGATCGCGATCGATGTCGGATCGTCGACCGGCGGCTTTACCGACGTGTTGCTGAGCCGCGGCGCGGCGCGCGTCTATGCCGTGGATTCGGGCACCAACCAGCTCGCGTGGAAGCTCCGGCAGGACGAGCGCGTCGTCGTTCACGAGCAGACGAGCGCACGGATTCTGACCGCGGCGCACATCGCCGAGCCGATCGACCTGATCGTCTGCGACGCGAGCTTCATCGCGCTGTCGAAGGTGCTGCCCGTGCCGATGAGCTTTGCGAAGGACGGCGCGCGCATGGTCGCGCTGATCAAGCCGCAGTTCGAGGCCGAGCGGCACGAGGTCGGCAAGAAGGGCGTCGTGCGCGATGCGGCGGTCCATGCGCGGGTCTGCGCCGCAGTGCGGGACTGGCTGGAGAGCGAAGGCTGGGCTGTGGCCGACCTCGTCGAAAGCCCGATCACCGGGCCCGAAGGCAATGTCGAATTCCTGATCGCCGCCACCAAGCGAGTCGCTTGACGCTGGCCCTGCGAGTCGCGACACCGTTTGCCAACAGATTCGCGCGCAAAGGACCATGTGCATGACCGAAATTGCTACGCCGGGCCAGCTTCGCATGTCCTATTTGCGCTGGGCGATGGTCACCGTCCCGGCGATCGTACTGATCGGCAGCCTGTCGGGGCTCTGTCTCTTATACACATCTGACGCTGCCGACGAAGCTAGAAGTG
>CAUUIU010000092.1:0-9700 GCA_963545025.1 uncultured Sphingopyxis sp.
ATCGCTCAGTGTCTCGTGGGCTCGGAGATGTGTATAAGAGACAGGCATAGCCTTGCGCGGCGGCGTGGCCGGCGAGGCTGTCTTCGCGGGGGAGGGTTTCGAAGGCGCTCTGGAAACGGCGGAGGCGCAGCCAGGCGCGCGGGGGCAGGCCGACGTGACGCGCGAACCAGCGCTGGAGCGAACGCGGCGGCATGGCGGTGGCCTCGCCCATCGCGGCGACGGTGGGGGCGGCGAGGATTGCGGTGCCGAGGGTGTTAAGGCCGGGCTCGGCGGCGAGCTGCGCCTCGATTGTGTCGAAGGCGGGGGCGTTCCAAGCGGCCCAGCGGCCGTGGAGCGCCGCAAGGGGAATGTCGCCGACGACACCCCACGCCCAGGGCCAGAGGCGGAGCGCCTCGAATGCCGCGTCGCCGCCGATCTCGAACGGCTGCGGGCGGGCGACGAGGCCGACGACGAAGCTGGCGGGCTGCTCGCCGTCCCAGTGCGAGGCGCCGCGGGTGCGGCGGATGATCTCGATGCAGCCGTCGGGGGTCGCCTGTTGCGGCAGCCATTCGTCCGCGGCGCCGTCGCCCGTCAGCGTCCAGCGGGTCTTGACCAGCCCGGCGAGATGCGGCGGCGGCGGGGTCTCGCGATAATCCATGGACGCGGTTAGACGATGATTGTCGTGTCGGTTCAAGACGGCGCGCGCCGATGCTGCCAGACGGGGCACGACAGGAGGCGGGAATGAAGGTGATTATGGCAATGGCCGCGGCAGCGGTGCTGGTGGCGGCGAGCCCTGCGGCGACAGTCGACGACCTCGCGTGGATGGCGGGACAGTGGAGCCGCGAGGAGGGCGAGCGCTGGACCGAGGAGAGCTGGACGCTCCCGCGCGGCGGCGTGATGCTGGGGCACAGCCGGTCGGGGCGCGGCGAGGGACTGCGCGAGTTCGAGTTTCTGCGGATCGCGGCGGAAGCCGATGGCACGCCCGCCTATATCGCGCAGCCGGGCGGCGGCGCGCCGGTCGCGTTCCGGCTGACGCGGCGCGAGGCGAGCAGCGCGACTTTCGAAAATGTCGCGCATGATTATCCGCAGCGCATCCATTACGTCCGCGACGGCGAGACGATGACCGCGACGATTTCGGCGATCGACGGGTCGAAGGCGATCAGCTGGACCTTTCGCCGCCGCTGATGCCGCCTTATGCCGGGCCGGCGAAACGGCAGGCGAGAGGGTGACATGGACAAGACGGGGCGGTTGTTCGCGATCATCGACGGCCTGCGCCGCCGCCGCCGGCCGGTGACCGCCGAGATACTGGCCGAGGAGCAGGGCGTGTCGGTGCGCACGCTCTATCGCGATATTCAGGCGCTGATCGCCTTGGGCGCGCCGATCGAGGGCGAGGCGGGGGTCGGCTATGTGCTGCGCCCCGGATTCTTTCTGCCGCCGCTGATGTTCACCGCCGATGAGCTGGAAGCGCTGGTGCTCGGCGCGCGCTGGGTCGAGGGTCGGCAGGACGGATCGCTGTCGCGCGCCGCCGGGCTGGCGCTCGCGAAGATCGCGGCGGCGAGCCCCGACGAACTGAAGCAGCGGATCGATGAGGCGGGGCTGTGGCCGGTGAACAGCCGCTGGCGCGAGAGCAATGCGCCGTTGCTTGCGACGGTGCGCGAGGCGATGCGCGCCGAAAAGACGCTGCATATCGACTATGCCGACGAGAAGGGCGCGGCGAGCGAACGCGCGATCTGGCCCGCGGCTCTCGCCTATTTCGAGGACAAGCAGATCATCGCGGCCTGGTGCCTGCTGCGGCAGGATTACCGCAGCTTTCGCATCGACCGGATCGCCGCGGCGCGGATCGGCGACGAGGGTTTTGGGCGGCGGCGGGCAGTGCTGATGGCCGACTGGTGGCGGCAGAACGGGCTGGATGCGGCCTCCTGACAATATCTGTCAGGGGGGTGGGCTAATCCCCGGTCGAGGGCGCAGCGAGCGCCGCCAGACCGGAGGATATAAGATGCTCAAGACCCACCATGGTTCGTGCCACTGCGGCGCCGTCAAGTTCGAGGCCGATATCGACCTCGAGGCGGGGACGGGCAAATGCAATTGCTCGATCTGCACCAAGAAGCGCAATTGGAGCGCGCAGATCAAGCCCGACGCCTTTCGCCTGCTGACCGACCCCGCGGCGCTGGAGGAATATGTGTTCGGGTCGGGGAGCGCGCATCATGTCTTCTGCAAGACGTGCGGCGTGTCGTCGTTCGGCCATGGCTATGTCGAGGAAATCGGCGGCGCCTATTATTCGGTGTCGATCGCGTGCCTCGACGATTTGACGCCTGCCGAGATGGCGGCGCTGCCGGTGACCCATATGGACGGCGCGGGCAACAACTGGTGGAACCCGCCCGAGGTTACGGCGCATATGTGAGGACCGCTCGGACGCCATGACGGCGCTGGATTGAATTCGCGCAGAGGCGCAGAGGGCGCAGAGATTGGTTCGCGCGGAGACGCGGAGGCGCGGGGAAGAAATGAAGGATGGCGGCTTCGCCGCCAGTTTCTCCAAGCCTCTGCGTGCTCTGCGCCTCTGCGCGATTATCTACTCCGCGGTTCCGCGTGAACCCTTTCAAGCGTCGTTCAGGCGGTGCGGCGCGCGAGATAAACCCCCGCGATCATCAGCGCGATCCCGGCGACGCGCTTCATGTCGATCGCCGAGCGCAGCGCCCCGAACAGGCCGAAATGGTCGATCGTTGCGGCGCTGATCAACTGGCCGACGAGCACGAAGAAGATCGCGTTGCCGACGCCGAATTTCGGCGCGATGAAGGTCACCGCGATGACGTAGAAGGCTACGAAGACCCCGCCGAAGTAGAACTGGGCGGGGATGTCCGAAGTGAAGCGGATCTGCCCCACCGATCCCGTCAGCATCGCGCCGGTCGTGGCGATGACGAAGGCGAGGCCGAAGAGGATCATCGATGCCGCCATCGGGGCACCCAGCCGCGCGCCGAGCCCGCCGTTCAACGCAGCGAGGATCGGGATGCCAACCCCGGTCAGGAACATGATCGTCGCGAAAGTCGGGGTGTTGCTGGCGGTCATCGGTCGGGCTCCTTGGCAGCTTGCGCCGCACGATAGTCGAGGACGGGCAGCCCGCCGATCCCCCAATTTTCGAAATCGACCTCGTCGATGTTGACGACGGTGGTCGCCGGATTCTTGGCGAGGACGCGTTGAAGCAATTCGGTGACGCCGGCGATCAGTTCGGCCTTCTGCGCGGGCGTCGCGCCTTCGCGGGTGATGCGGATATTGACGTAGGGCACGGGTTTCTCCTCAGGCGAAGGGGGTGGCGAATTCGATCCGGATACCACCAGGCATCGCGCAGATGAAATGATGCGTCGTCGCACCCTCGCGGATCGGTTCGGGGTCGAATTCGATCACGGTGCCGGGATGGCTCTGCACGCGCGTAAAGACGGTGCGCAGCGCATCCAGATCGGCAACGCGGAGCGCGAGATGGTGGAGGCCGATATTGGCGCGGCGGTCGAAGCGGGTGGCGCTGGCGGGGTCGGCGACCTGCCACAGGGTCAGCAGCGTCGTGCCGTCGGAGACGAAGATGGCGGGATAGTCGGGGCGTTCGGCGGCGACGGTGAAGCCCAGCGCGTCGACGAAGAAATCGCGCGCTTCGCCAACGTCTCGCACGGCGAGGCCGATATGGTGGGCGCCCTGGGTCAACGATCCGGTCATTTGTCTTCCTTCTCTGCTCGAAGCGCGGCGATTTCGGCGCGCAACTGGTTGATTTCGGCCGCCATCGGGCGGACCGCGGCGGAAATTTCGGCTTCGGTGAAGCGCGGGGTGATGTGCTGCGAACAATTCCACTCCCAGCCGATCACATCGATGAAGAAGGCGCGCTCGGGGGTTGCGCGATAGCCGCCGGGCATCAGCGCGGTGACCGCAGCTGGGTCGTCGGCGAGTTCGACGCTCACGGCATGGCCGACGAGCTTCAGCCGCTCCTTGTTCGGATAGTCCATCAGGAACAGCGAGACGCGGTCGTTGCCCATCAGGTTGGCGGTGCTGATATATTGTTTGTTGCCGCGAAAGTCGGCGAAGCCGATGCGGTTGCCCGCGATATGCTTCAGGAAGCCCGCGGGCCCGCCGCGATGCTGCATATAGGGCCAGCCCTCGGGATTGACGCTCGCCATGTAAAAGCTGTCGCGTTCCTCGATGAAGGCGATTTCCCGGGCGGTCAGCGTGTCGGGGGTGCCGTCGGCGCCTGCATCCATTTTGGCGTAGGACGCGCGCGAACCATGTTCTTCCTGCAGCGCCTTGACAGCGTCGTCGAACAATGTGTGCCGGTAATTCTGCGCCATCGTGCCGCCTTTCGATAGGAACGAACGAAGACCGGGGAGGGGCGGGCCTCCGTTCGCAGCACCGATTTAGGCCATCGCTTCGACGACGATAATCGGGAGTGATTGCACAAGTTAATTCCGGTAAATGGAATAATCATGGACCGGTTGCTCACAATGTTCATTGCCGTCGCAAGCGAGGGCGGTTTCGCCGCCGCCGCGCGCAAGCTCGGCAGTTCGCCGCCCGCGGTGACGCGCGGGATTGCGGCGCTCGAGGCGCGGTTGGGGACGAGCCTGTTTCACCGTTCGACGCGCGCGGTCGTGCTGACCGACGCGGGGGCGGCGTTTCTGGAGCAGGCACGGCGCATCCTTGCCGATCTGGCTGGGGCCGAGCGCGAGTTGCGCGGCGCCGAGGCCGAGCCGCGCGGGCAGCTGCATCTGACCGCGCCGGTGATGTTCGGGCGGCTGCATGTGCTGCCGGTGGTTGGCGAACTGATGGCGCAGCACCGCGACTTAGCGGTGCGAATGATGCTGATCGACCGCAATGTGCGGATCGTCGAGGAAGGGATCGACGTCGCGGTGCGCATCGGGCCGCTCGCCGATTCGGGGCTGAAGGCTGTACGGATCGGCTGGGTCCGCCAGATGATCGTCGCGAGTCCCGCCTATCTCGCGCGCCGCGGAGCGCCCGAAACGGTCGCCGATCTGGCGGAGCACGAGCTGATCGCGGCGATGGGGCCGCGCGCGGCGGGCGAGTGGCATTTCGCCTCGGGCCGCTGGCGCGTCGAGCCGCGCCCGCGGCTGGTGCTCAACACGGTCGACGGCATATTGGCGGCGGCCGAGGCGGGGCTGGGGATCGCCAATCTGCTGAGTTACCAGCTCGCCGAGGCGGTCGATGCGGGCCGGCTGATCGCGTTGCTGGCGGACGAGGCGCCGCCCGCGCTGCCGGTGCACCTGCTATTCGAACCGTCGCGCGCGGGATTGCCGTCGGTGCGGCAGTTCGTGGCGGCGATGAAGGTGCGGATGCGGATGGCGGGGCTGGTTTGAGGGGTGGCGGCTTCGGGGTGGTGAGCGGACGTACCAAATCCTCGTCATTCCCGCGAAAGCGGGAACCCAGTGTGGGGTAAGTCCACGCACGCCCTGGGTCCCCGCGTTCGCGGGGATGACGATATTGGATGGGTCGGTTTTCGGAGGTCAGTCCTCAGAACTGGTACGCGACCCCGCCGCCCGCGAGCCACTGGTCGCGGCTGCCGGCGATGTCGACGATCGGCGAATCGCCGAAGCGGCTGGTCATGCGGCCATATTGGGCGCCGCCGATCAGCGTGAAGCCCCTGCGAAGGTCGCCCGAAAGCGCATAGGCGCCGGCGATGCCCAGCGTATATTTGCCGACCGTCGCCTTGCGACCCGCGCCCGAATAGACGGGCAGGCCGCTCGCGGCGCTGCCGAGCGGGTCGACGTCGAAATAATAGCGGCCAAAGCCCTTGCCATAGATATTGGTCGACGCCGAGAAACCGATATAGGCGCGCTTCGACAGCGGGGTCCCATAGTCGATCGTCGGCGAGATGACCCAGCTGCCATGCTTGCCGCTGATGTCCTTCAGCCCGACGACGCGGAAGCCGACCTGGTCATATTCGCTGGTGATGATGCCCGACTGGGTGATGCCCGCCGAAATGCCGAGCTCGACCGCCATCTTGCGGTCGCCGAGCGCCTCGACCTGCGCATCCTTGATGCGGCCGGTGCGGTCGCTGCGCAGGTTGATGATCGGACCGAACTTGATGTCGGTTTTCTGCCCGCGCTGCTGGCGGATCAGGTCGACCTGGAAATTGGTGCCGCGGGTCGAGAAGCTGTAGCCCTTGTATCGGCCACGAAGATAGAAGGCGGGCAGGATGTTGCGATTGTTCGAGCCATTATAGCTCGGCACGGTGATCGCGCCCGCGGCGATGGCGAAATAGTCGCGCGCATAGGTGCGCTCGGGCTCGTCGTCCTGCGGGCGCGCGGCGGGGAGCAGGATATTCTCGTCGATCTCGCCGGTGTCCTGGGCAAAATGGGCAGGATCTTCGCCGGTGCCGGTGAGCGTCGTATCGGCCGGCGCTGCGATATCATAGGCCAGCGGGGTGCCCTCTGCGGCCGCCGCGGGGGTCGCGGCGAGGCCGGCGACAGCGAGCAGGGCGAAGCATGGAATCGAACGCATCGGTCGGGTGAGGCGGAAGAGCGACGTCAAATCAGGCATATGTATCCCATGTTCTTGCCCCTGTGCGCGGGGGTGTAAGTGATTGGCGGGGCATTGCAAAGGCTTCGTCTTGCGGCGAGCCGCTTTTGCTTTCATCGTGGCTTTCATGCACCGGCCTTCACCTGTCCCTTTCAAAAGCTGCCGCCGCGCCTTTGGTTCCCGCGGGGGCCCCGTGAATGCGCGGACAAGGCTGTCGCGGCCATGAACCTGTTCGGACCGAAGCGGCCGCTGGCGGCCGAGGAATGGGAGTGGCAGCTCGCCGCCTTTCGTTGGCTGCTCGACGAATTCGGCGGCGTCGACGCGCATCGCACCGGCATCCTCGCGACCCCCGACGGCGATTGTTTTCCCGACAGCGAATTGACGGGCGACGCGCGCGCGGAGGAGTTGCTCGGGCAGATCATGGGGATCGCGGGGATCGCCGACTGGCCGGTACGGTTGGTGATGGACGACGGTGAGCCGAGTTTCCGCCCCGTGTCGCAGATGCTGGCGGTGGTGCCCGAAACGGGCAAGGCGATGGGAACCTTTCAGCCGGTCGACGATGGCAAGGGCGGCTGGATGGCAGAAATTGTCGCGAGCCGGCAATTGCTGGGCGACGAGGCGGCGCTGGTGGCAACACTCGCGCACGAGGCCGCGCATTATTTCTTGTCGGGTACGGCGCGGCGGATGCCCGGGGGCGAGGATTGTCACGAACTGCTGACCGACCTGACCGCGGTGGCGCTCGGCTTCGGCATCTTCCTCGGCAACAATGCGCGCTATGCGCGGCACCAATTCGCCGACGGCGGCGGGCAGTGGTTCACTGCGGGGGCGCAGGGCTATCTGTCGGAGCGCGCGCTGATGAGCGCGCTCGCGATCAGCGAGACGCTGGCGGGGCGCGATCCGATGGCCGCGGCACCCTATCTCAAGCCGCATCTGGCCGAGGATTTGCGGGACGCGGCGCGCTATGTGGCGCAGCGCGACCTCATGGCCGATATCATGGCGGTCGACCTCGCCGACTATGGCGCGCCGGCGGTGGAGGCCGAGGCATGAGCCGGATTCCGCGCTTTATCGGCTATGCGCTGATGGCCGCCGCGGCTTTGCTTGCGGTGATGATGAAGCGCGACGGCGTCGAGACGGTCGGCCCCTTTCCCGCCGTCGCGGTCGCGCTGCTGCTCGGCATGGTGGGGGTGATGCTGGTGTTCACCGACCTGATGGTGCGCGGGCTTTATGCCCAGGTCGATGCGGCGAAGCGCGAGCAGGATGAGGAGGGCTAGGCCCTTTTCGTTCGACAGTATCGGCGGTTACCATTATGACGGCGCGATGACCGATGTTCCGCATACGCCGCTGCTCGACACGGTGGATGTCCCCTCCGACCTCCGCAAGCTGAAGCCCGAAGATCTCCGCCAGTTCGCCGACGAGCTGCGCGTCGAAATGATCTCGGCGGTCGGCACCACGGGCGGGCATCTGGGATCGGGGCTGGGCGTTGTCGAGCTGACAGTGGCGCTTCACTATGTGTTCGACACGCCGCGCGACAAGATCGTGTGGGACGTCGGGCATCAATGCTATCCGCACAAGATCATCACCGGGCGCCGCGACCGTATCCGCACGCTGCGCACCGGCGGCGGGCTGTCGGGCTTCACCAAGCGGAGCGAGAGCGAATATGATCCGTTCGGGGCGGCGCACAGCTCGACCTCGATCAGCGCCGCACTCGGTTTCGCGATCGCCAACAAGCTGAAGGACGAGCCCGGCCGCGCGATCGCGGTGATCGGCGACGGGTCGATGTCGGCGGGCATGGCCTATGAGGCGATGAACAATGCCGCGGCAGCGGGCAACCGGCTGATCGTCATCCTCAACGACAACGACATGTCGATCGCGCCGCCGGTGGGCGGGCTGTCGGCCTATCTCGCCAAGCTGGTGTCGTCGCGGCCGTTCATCGAGCTGCGCGAGATCGCGCGGCGCTTTGCGCGCAAGCTGCCCGAGCCGCTGCACAAGGCGGCGAAAAAGACCGACGAATATGCGCGCGGCATGGCGATGGGCGGGACGCTCTTCGAGGAGCTCGGCTTCTATTATGTCGGGCCGATCGACGGGCATAATCTCGACCATCTGATCCCGGTGCTGGAGAATGTGCGCGACAGCGACCATGGCCCGGTGCTGATTCACGCGGTGACGATGAAGGGCAAGGGCTATGCCCCTGCCGAGGCCGCCGCCGACAAATATCATGGCGTCCAGAAATTCGACGTCATCACCGGCGAGCAGGCGAAGGCGCCGCCGGGACCGCCGCAGTATCAGAATGTGTTCGGCGAAACGCTCGCGAAGCTCGCCGAGACCGACAAGCGCATCGTCGCGATCACCGCGGCGATGCCGTCGGGGACCGGGGTCGATAAATTCGCCAAGGCGCACCCCGAGCGCACCTTTGACGTCGGGATCGCCGAGCAGCATGCGGTGACCTTTGCCGCGGGGCTCGCGGCGCAGGGGATGCGGCCGTTCGCGGCAATCTATTCGACGTTCCTCCAGCGCGCCTATGATCAGGTCGTGCACGATGTGGCCATCCAGAATCTGCCGGTGCGTTTCGCGATCGACCGCGCGGGGCTGGTCGGCGCCGACGGGTCGACGCATGCGGGCTCGTTCGACGTAACCTATCTGGCGACGCTGCCCAATTTCGTCGTGATGGCGGCGGCCGACGAGGCCGAGCTGGTCCATATGACCTATACCGCCGCCGAATATGACGCGGGGCCGATCGCCTTCCGCTATCCGCGAGGTAACGGCACCGGGGTGGCGCTTCCGCAAGTTCCGCAGAAGCTCGAGATCGGCAAGGGCCGCGTCGTGCGGAGCGGCAAGACCGTCGCGATCTTCTCGCTCGGCACAAGGCTCGCCGAAGCGTTGAAGGCGGCCGATACGCTTGAAGCGCGCGGGCTGTCGACCAGCGTGATCGACCTGCGTTTCGCCAAGCCGCTCGACGAGGAACTGATCCGCAAGACGCTCGCCGCCCATGAGGTTTGCGTGACGATCGAGGAAGGTAGCGTCGGCGGCCTCGGCGCGCATGTGCTGACGCTCGCGAGCGACGAGGGGCTGATCGACGCGGGACTGAAACTGCGCACGATGCGGCTGCCCGACATGTTCCAGGACCAGGACAAGCCCGAGCTGCAATATGACGCCGCGGGGCTCAACGCGCCGCAGATCGTCGATACCGTGCTCAAGGCGCTGCGCCACAACAGCG
>CAUUIU010000093.1:0-9694 GCA_963545025.1 uncultured Sphingopyxis sp.
TACACTTCTAGCTTCGTCGGCAGCGTCAGATGTGTATAAGAGACAGGCGGTGCGCGCCGCGGGCGGCGACATGTCGAAGGCCTCGCTCGACGCCGGTCTGATCGACAAGGTCGGCAGCCGCATGGCCTTCAACAGCCGCGTCGCCGAAATCAGCGGCGCGCCGGACGACAGCCGGCCGTGGGAATATAATGCGATCCCGCTCGAAAACTGGGTCGCCGCCAATCCGCCCGAGCAAAACGGCAGCGCGATTGCGGTCGTGCCGGTGGTCGGCGAGATCGTCGATGGCGAGGCGCCCAACGGCCTCGCGGGGGGCCAGACGGTGGCGCAGCATATCCTCGATGCGGCGTCCGACACGGGCGTCAAGGCGATCGTGCTGCGCGTCGATTCACCGGGCGGATCGGTGCTGGCGTCGGAGGAAATCCGGCAGGCGCTGCTCGCCGCCAAGGCGAAGAAGCTGCCCATCGTCGTGTCGATGGGCAATGTCGCGGCGTCGGGCGGTTACTGGGTGGCGACCCCCGCCGACCGCATCTTTGCCGAGCCCGAAACGATTACCGGATCGATCGGCGTGTTTGGCATCCTGCCCAGTTTCGACCAGACGCTGGCGAAGATCGGGGTCAATGCCGACGGTATCGCCACCACCCCGTTGTCGGGCCAGCCCGACATTTTCGGCGGCGTGAACGACGAGTTCAACGCGCTGGCACAGGCGAGCGTCGAGGATATCTATGCGCGCTTCACCGGGCTGGTCGCGAAAAGCCGCAAGCAGCCGCTCGAAAAGATCCAGACGATCGCCGAAGGGCGCGTCTGGGCGGGCGGCACTGCGCGGCAGATCGGCCTGATCGACCAGTTCGGCGGCCTGCCCGACGCGCTGGCCGCAGCGGCCAAGCTCGCCAAGGTCGACGGCGAGTTCCACGCCAAATATTTCGAGGACGAGCCGAGCGAATTTTCGAAGATGCTGGCAAGCTGGTCGGGTGCCGAAGAGGAAGCCGCGACGGGCCCGCGCGGCTGGTTCGGCATCGCGGCGATGAACCGCCAGCTGGCCGAGCGCCGCTTGTTGCAGGACCTGTCGATGATGACCGAGGCGGGGTCGATCCAGGCCGCGTGCCTCGACTGCCGCGCCTATCTGCCCGCAACGCCGCGGCCGGGTCAGGGCGAGGCGAAGGGTTTGCTCGCGACGCTGGCGATGCTGTTGAAGTAACTTCCCCCTCCCGCAAGCGGGAGGGGGATCAGGCCGCGACGGCGGTCTTTTGGTTGATGTGCCCCGCAATCGCGTCGGCCAGCGTGTCGACGAGCGCGAGCGGTAAATCATGGCCCATGCCCGGGATCGTGAGCAGCCGCGCGCCCGCGATATTCTCCGCCGTGTCGCGCCCGCCGGCCAGCGGCACGAGCGGATCGTCCTCGCCGTGGATGACGAGTGTCGGCGCCTTGATGTCTTTCAGCATCGCCCGCCGGTCGCCATCGGCGACGATCGCCGCCATCTGGCGCGCGACGCCCTGCGGATACCAGGCGCGCTCGAAATCGGTGCGCACGCGGCGCTGGAGCCGTTCTTCGGTCGCGGGATAGCCGGGGCTGCCGATCACGCGCGCGGCGCGCACCGAGTAAGCGATCATATCCTCGGGGTCGCCGCTCATCGGGCGGTTGGCAAGCACCTGCATCGCTTCCTTTTGCGCGCGCGGCAGGCGGCGGTTGCCCGTCGTCGACATCACCGAGGTCAGCGACAGCACGCGCTCCGGATAGCGCGCTGCGATATGCTGCGAAATCATGCCGCCCATCGACACGCCGACGATATGCGCGCGGTCGATCCCCAGATGGTCGAGCAGACCGATGCCGTCAGCGGCCATGTCGGCGAGCGTATAGGCCGGGCGCACGGGCAGGCCGATCACCGATTTGACGATCATCCACTTCACATTGGGAATGCCCGCCGCTTCGAAGCGCGACGACAGGCCGACGTCGCGATTGTCGTAGCGGATGGTGCGGAAACCGCGCTGGTTGAGCGCGTCGACAAACTCGTCAGGCCACAGCGTCAACTGGCCGCCGAGCCCCATGACGAGCAGAATGACGGGCGCGCCCTTTGGCCCCTTGTCTTCATAAGTGATGCTGATGCCGTTTACGGTCGCTTGCTCGGTCTGCATGAAAATCCTTTGATTCGAAGAATCTATACGGCGGTCGCCGGCTTGTAATGCGCGGCGTTGGAGGTGAATTCAGCGCGGCCATATTCGGCGAGCTGGCGCTCGATCCGGTGGACGAGGCGGCGGTCGGCGAGGTGGCGGACAATGGGCAGGCGCGAGGCGACGCGGTAAGCGGCCATGCGCCCCGCAATGCCGAGCATCGTCGCGCCATAGATGAGGTGGTCGCGCCGCCGCACGGGGACGCCGACGCTCGCCGCCCGCGCCTCGTCGCCGGCGAGGAAGGCCTTGACGAAGAAGACGCGGCTGACCGAATATTCGAGGCGGCGCTTGACCAGTCCCTTGGGCGAGCGGTCCTTCGACAATTCGGCGTCCATCGTCGCGCGGAGCAGGCCGCCGCAAACCTGATCGTCATATTCGTAACGGAGCGTCGCGCTGCGCGTGCGCCAGATGCGGACGATCTCCTGCGGCGTGTCGGCGAGCAGATCCTCGGGCAGCCCGAGCAGATAGCAGCGATAGCGCGCGAGTTCGACGCGGCCGCGTTCGAGCCGGGTGAAGCTGGTGCGGCCTTTCGCGAGCACCTCCTGCGACAGGAAATAGACCGGGATCAGCCCGGCGGGCATCTGGTCGAGCTGCGGGATCGGCATGCCATAGGTTTCGGTGTCCCACAGGCCGGGGCGCGACAGCACATTGACGCGCACCATCGAGTGCATCAGCCGCACCATCGCGGCGGCCTTGAAACCGGGGCCGAAACGATCGAGCGCACCGGGGAGCGCGGTCGTGGCGAAGAAGGTCGCGGTTTCCTTGACCCGCCGCGCCGCGGTCGCCTGACCCAGCGTGCCGGTGAGCGCCATCGGCAGCGCCGAATATTTGTTGAGGAAGGTCGCGATGAAGGCGCCGCGGATCAGGAAGGGCGACAGGTTCGCGGTGGCGTTGCGCTCATAGGCGGCGCCCTCCTCGACCAAGCTCATGTCGAGCCAGTCGGGTTTCTGTTCCATCTCGCGGATCAGCGCGGCCAGTTCGGGCGGCGCGTCGGCAACCGCGTCGATCCCCTTGTCGCAGGCATCGACGAGCATAGCGACCGTCTGCTGGAAACCGAGGCGCGGCATCAGCGCGGCATAGGCGTCGCCCGTCCGGTCGCCGAGCATCGTATATTCGCGGATGCGGCCGAGCAGATCGGGGTCGCCCAGATAGGCGGCGCGGTCGATGCTGCGGACGCGACTGAGTTCGCTCACCGCCTCGGCTTCGGGGGCCCAGCGCTCGGGCGCCTTGTCGAAATCGAAGCGGCCGAACAGCTCTGGCAAGGCGTCCGCCTGGCCCCGCACCCGGCGGGCGATGGTGCTGACATCGCTGTTCATTAAGCGAAACTGCCACAGTTTCGCGATTTGGCAAGCTTATCCGCTTTTAGGCCTATCCGCTTTTGGGGTCGCGATACGCCGGAAGCGCGAGCGACCAGCGGATCGCCGCGCCGCGCAGGATGAAACCCGCGACCGCGCCGCTGACCGCCGCGACCGGGGTGCCGACGCCGATCCAGAGTAGAGCCACGAAAAGCCCCGAGGCAAGCGCCGCCGCGGTGACATAGATTTCGGGGCGCACGATGATCGAGGGCACGCCGGCCAGGATGTCGCGGATCGTGCCGCCGACGCAGCCGGTGATCACCCCCATCAGCATCGCGGGCACCGGCGGAACGCCCCACGCCATCGCCTTGGCGGTGCCGAACACCGCATAGGCGGCGAGCCCGACGGCGTCGGCCCATTCGAGCAATTGCCCCTGCCACCAGCGTTCGGGGGTCATCCAGACGATCAGCGCGATCGCGATGCAGACGGCAGCGATCGCGCCGTCCTGCACCCAGAACACCGGCGCGCCGATCAGCAGGTCGCGCACGCTGCCGCCGCCGACCCCGGTGACGAGTGCGAAGAAGCAGGCGGTGACCAGGGTCTGGCGCAGCCGCACCGCCATCAGCGCGCCCGAGAGCGCGAAGACGGCGATGCCGACAAGGTCGAGCAGGCGGACGATCAGCGCATTGTCGATGTCGAACACGCCGCCCGCCCTCGCGTCAGATATGGATCGGCTTGCCCGTCACCGCCATCGCCGCTTCCTTCACCGCTTCGCTGTGCGTCGGGTGGGCGTGGCAGGTGTAGGCGATGTCTTCCGACGTCGCGCCGAATTCCATCGCTTGGGCGGCCTGTGCGATCATCGTGCCCGCGACGCTGGCGATGATCCAGACGCCGAGCACGCGGTCGGTCTTGGCGTCGGCGATCACCTTCACGAAACCGTCGGGCTCGTGGTTGGTCTTGGCGCGGCTGTTGCCCGCCATCGGGAATTTGCCGACCTTGACCTCGCCCTTTTCCTTCGCCTGCTCTTCGGTCAGGCCGACGCCGGCGATTTCGGGCATGGTGTAGACTACCGACGGGATGACATCATGGTTCACGATGCCGGTCAGCCCGGCGATATTCTCGGCAACAGCAATGCCCTCGTCCTCGGCCTTGTGCGCAAGCATCGGGCCGGGAATGACGTCGCCGATCGCCCAGATGCCGGGAACCTGGGTACTGAAATCATGATCGGTTTCGATCTGGCCGCGCTGGTTGACCGCGATCCCCGCCTTGTCGAGGCCGAGCCCTTCGGTGTTCGGACGGCGGCCGATCGAGACGAGCACGACGTCGGCTTCGAGCGTTTCGGCGTCGCCGCCGGCCGCGGGTTCGAGCGTGAGGACCGCCTTCTTGCCCTTCACCTCGGCCTTGGTGACCTTGGTCTTGAGCTTGAATTCGATACCCTGTTTCTTGAAGATGCGGTTCGCATCCTTGCGGACGTCGGTGTCCATGCCGGGCAGGATCTGGTCGAGGAACTCGACACAGGTGACCTTGGCGCCAAGGCGGCGCCACACGCTGCCGAGTTCGAGCCCGATCACGCCGCCGCCGATGACGACCATATGGCCGGGGACCTTGGCGAGTTCGAGCGCACCGGTCGAATCGACGATGACTTGGCTGTCGTTGTCGACGTCGACGCCCGGAAGCGGCGTGACCGACGAGCCGGTGGCGATGACGATGTTCTTGGCGCGATAGGCCTTGCCCGCGACTTCGACCGTGTCGGCGGAGGTGAAGTTCGCATAGCCCTTCAGCCAGTCGACCTTGTTCTTCTTGAACAGGAATTCGATGCCGCCGGTCAGACCCTTGACCGCGTCGATGCGCTGGCCGTGCATCGCGGGCAGGTTGAGCTTGGGGGTCACGTCGATCCCCATCTTCGCCATCGCGCCATTCGCCGCCGCATCGAAATATTCCGACGCGTGGAGCATCGCCTTCGAGGGAATGCAGCCGACGTTGAGGCAGGTGCCGCCCAGCGTCTCGCGTCCTTCGGCACACGCGGTCTTCAGGCCCAGCTGCGCCGCGCGGATCGCCGCGACATAACCGCCAGGGCCCGAACCGATGACAAGGACGTCGTAGTCGTAATCAGCCATGTTCAATCTACCTCAATTTCTGCCTGAGCACCCGGAAGAGCGAAACCGCTCAAATGGGCAGCCCGGATTTCGCAGCGCATTGTTTCATAACCGGTGCCGCCATTTCGGGCGACAGGCCGATCAGTTCCGATGGGCTATATTTCTTGATCAATTCGTCGGCCGTGCATTTGCACACCTTGGCGGCGAGGTCTGCCGGCGCCCCGCTACCCTCGGCCGCCGTGCGGCACGATTCGCCGAAGCTTTCGACGAAGCTGGTCCTGACCCCGTCTTCGAACCCTTTCTGCATCCGGCTTTCGCCTTCGCTGCAACCCGCAAGGGCGGCAGCGGCGGCGAAGGCCAGAATCGGGCGGGCAGACAAAGAGATCATCGGATCAAAGGTCGATCAGCAGACGCGTCGGATCTTCGATCGCTTCCTTGACCGTCTTGAGGAAGGTCACCGCCTCGCGGCCGTCGATCAGACGATGGTCATAGCTCATCGCGAGATACATCATCGGGCGGATCACGATCTCGCCGCCCCGGACGACGGGGCGGTCCTCGATGCGGTGGAGGCCGAGCACCGCTGACTGCGGCGGGTTGATGATCGGGGTCGACATCAGGCCGCCGAACACACCGCCGTTCGAGATGGTGAAGGTGCCGCCGGTCATGTCGTCGATCGTCAGTGTGCCATCCTTGGCGCGCTTGCCGAGGTCGGCGATCGCCTTTTCGATGTCGGCGAAGCTCATGCTGTCGGCGTTGCGCACGACGGGGACGACGAGGCCGTTGGGCGCGCTGACGGCGACCGAGACGTCGAGATAATCGTGATAGACGATCTCGTCGCCGTCGATGCGCGCGTTGACCGCGGGAATATCGTGCGCGGCGAGCGCGACCGCCTTGGTGAAGAAGCTCATGAAGCCGAGGCGCACGCCATGCTTCTTTTCAAAGCTTTCGCGATATTTGTCGCGCGTCGCCATCACCGCCGACATGTCGACGTCGTTGAACGTCGTCAGCATCGCCGCCGTGTCCTGCGCGGCCTTGAGGCGCTTGGCGATCGTCTGGCGCATGCGCGTCATCTTGACGCGCTCTTCCTGGCGGCCCGGCGCGCCGCTGGCGGCGGGCGCAGATGCAACCGCCGGCGCGGGAGCGGCGGCAACGTCGGGCGCCGAATTGGCGGCGGCGAGGACGTCTTCCTTGGTCAGGCGGCCATCCTTGCCGCTTCCCTTGATGCGCGTCGGGTCGACGCCATGCTCGAGCACGAGGCGGCGAACGGCGGGCGACATCGTCGTGACGGTATCCACGCTCTCTTCGGCCGCGACCGCTGCGGGCGCCGGCGCGGCGGCTTCGGCTTTCGCCGGAGCAGGAGCGGCGGCGGCCGCAGGGGCAGGCGCCGGAGCAGCCGCAGCGCCGCCGGCCTCGATCGTCGCGATCGCCGCGCCGACATTGACCGTGTCGCCGACCGCGGCGAGCTGCTGGCCCATCACGCCGGCGACGGGCGAAGGGACTTCGACCGCGACCTTGTCGGTCTCGAGGCTCGCGATGGGCTCGTCGAGCGCGACGGCTTCGCCGGGCTTCTTCAGCCATTCGCCGATCGTCGCTTCGGTAACGCTTTCGCCCAGCGTGGGGACTTTGACTTCGGTGCTCATGCGTGCAGTTCCTTAAGGCTTAAGCTAGGCTCAGGCTTTGTTCTTGGTACGGCGGATTTCGGCGCGAACCGACAGGCCGAGCGCATCGGCGACGAGCGCCGACTGTTCGGTCTGGTGGCGGCTCATCAGGCCCGTCGCGGGCGAGGCGGCGGCGGCACGGCCCGCATAACGCGGCCGCATGCCCTTCTTGCCTGCATTGGTCAGCGCGTCCTCGATCAGTTCGTTGACGAAGAACCAGCTGCCATTGTTGCGCGGTTCTTCCTGTGCCCACACCACCTCCTCGAGGTTCGACATGCGCTTCAAACGAACGCTGAGCGGTTCACCCGGAAACGGATAGATCTGTTCGATGCGGACCACCGTCGTGTCCGTGAGGCCAGCGGCATCGCGCGCTTCCATCAGGTCGTAACCGACCTTGCCCGAACACAGGACAAGACGCTTGACGTCCTTGTCGGCGGGCGGCGTGCGGTCCGACATCAGGCGGCGGAAATGCGCGTCGCCAATGAAGTCGCTGCGCTGCGACACCGCGAGCTTGTGGCGCAGCAGCGACTTCGGCGTCATGATGACCAGCGGCTTGCGGAACGGGCGCAGCATCTGGCGGCGCAGGACGTGGAAATAGTTCGACGGGGTCGAAATATTGCACACCTGAATATTGTCGCCCGCGCACAGTTGCAGGAAGCGTTCGAGACGTGCCGAGCTGTGCTCGGGCCCCTGTCCTTCATAGCCGTGCGGCAACAGCATCACGAGGCCGTTGGCGCGCAGCCATTTGGCTTCGCCCGACGCGATGAACTGGTCGATCATGATCTGCGCGCCGTTGGCGAAATCGCCGAACTGCGCTTCCCAGAGCACGAGGCTCTTCGGGTCGGCCATCGCATAGCCGTATTCGAAACCAAGCACGCCATATTCGGACAGCGGGCTGTCGAGCACCTCGAACCGGCCGTGCGGAACGGTGGTCAGCGGGATGTAGCGGCGCTCGTCCTTCTGGTCGATCCAGACGGCGTGACGCTGGCTGAACGTACCGCGGCCCGAATCCTGACCCGACAGGCGCACCTGATAGCCCTCGCTGAGCAGGGTGCCGAAGGCGAGGCTTTCGGCGGTCGCCCAGTCGAACACTTCGTCGTCGCTCTTGTCGGCGAACATCGCGCCGCGCGCGTCGATGACGCGGCGCAGCGTCTTGTGCACGTCGAGGTCGTCGGGGACCGTCGTCATGATCCGGCCGATCGAATCGAACAATTTGTCCGACACGCCCGTCGCGATATTGCGCCGCGCGTTTTCGGGGTCGGCCGGGGCGTGCAGCCCCGACCAGCGGCCCGCAAACCAGTCGGCCTTGTTCGGCTTGTAGCTTTTCGCGGCCTCGAAATCGCCTTCGAGCCGGGCAACGAATTCGGCGCGGTGGGCATCGGCCCAGCCCGCATCGATCACGCCCTCGGCCTCCAGCTTCGCGGCGCAAAGCTGCGACACCGGCGGATGCTGGCGAATGACGGCATACATCAGCGGCTGCGTGAACGAAGGCTCGTCGCCTTCATTGTGGCCGAAGCGGCGGTAGCACCACATGTCGATCACGACGTCGCGCTTGAACTGCTGCCGGAAATCGATCGCGAGCTTGCAGGCGAAGGTCACCGCTTCGGGATCGTCGCCGTTGACGTGCAGGATCGGCGCCATCACGCCCTTTGCGACATCCGACGGATAGGGCGACGAACGCGCGAACTGCGGGCTGGTCGTGAAACCGATCTGGTTGTTGACGATGAAATGGATGCAGCCGCCGGTGTTGTAACCACGGATGCCCGAGAAGCCGAGGCATTCCCAGACGATCCCCTGCCCCGCGAACGCCGCGTCGCCGTGGATCAGCACGGGCAGGACCTGCTCGTGTTTTTCAAGGTCGTCGCGCACGACCTGTTGCGCACGCACTTTGCCCAGCACGACGGGGTCGGCTGCCTCGAGGTGCGAGGGATTGGGAACCAGTGACATATGCACCGACGCGCCGCCGAATTCGCGGTCGGTCGAGGTGCCGAGGTGATATTTGACGTCGCCCGAACCGCCGACATCGTCGGGGTTCGCCGATCCGCCGGCGAATTCGTGGAAGATCACCTTGTACGGTTTGGCCAGCACGTTCGCGAGCATGTTGAGGCGCCCGCGATGCGCCATGCCATAGACGATTTCTTTCACCCCATATTGGCCGCCATATTTGATGATGGCTTCCATCGCGGGGATCATGCTTTCGCCGCCGTCGAGGCCGAAGCGCTTGGTGCCGACATATTTGCGCGCGAGGAATTTCTCCCATTCCTCGGCCTCGATCACCTTGTTCAGGATGGCGCGTTTGCCCTCGACCGAAAATTCGATGATCTTGTCGGCGCCTTCCATCCGTTCCTGCAGGAACTGGCGCTCCTCGATGTCGGCGATATGCATATATTCGAGGCCGACATTGCCGCAATAATTGGCGCGCAGGATCGCCACTGTCTCTTATACACATCTGACGCTGCCGACGAAGCTAGAAGTGTAGA
>CAUUIU010000094.1:0-9634 GCA_963545025.1 uncultured Sphingopyxis sp.
TGCGCGGCAACCGCGCATTGTCGGCCGCGCTTTCGGCGATCACCGCCGCAGTGGTGGGTGTCATTCTCAATCTGGCAGTCTGGTTCGGGATTCACACCTTGTTCGGGCAAGTCCGCGAAGTGCCGTTCGCGGCCGGCGCCATCGATCTCCCAGTCCTGACGTCCGTCGACTGGCCCGCGTTAGCGCTGGCGGTGGGTGCGATCCTCGCCATGTTCCGGTTCAAGGCCGGCATGCTGCCGGTGCTCGGCGTCTGCTCCGTCCTCGGGGCCGCATATGTAATGATCATCTGAAGGGAGTGACGTGTGACGATCGACCAATTTTCCCGACGCAGTGCAATCGCAACTCTTGGCATTGGAGCCGCAGCCATGACTATGAACGAAGCCTCGGCGCAGACGCCGACCGCAGCGCCGACGAATGTCCTCGCATTCGCCGGCAATCATCAGATCAAGCCGCTCAGGTTCGATCCCGCCAGGCTCCACGGCCTCTCCGAAAGGCTGATCACATCGCACCACGAGAACAATTATGCCGGCTCGGTCAAGGCGTTGAATATGATCGAAACACGCCTTGCCGCCGCGCTCGCTGACCCGGACCTACCGCCGGTGGTCTATGGCGGCCTCAAGCGCGAGGAGCTGCACCGCACCGGCTCGGTCGTGCTCCATGAAATCTATTTCGACGGGCTGGGCGGCAACGGTCAAGCAGCCGGCTCGATCCGCGACGCGCTGGGCGCGGCGTTCGGCTCGTTCGACCGCTGGGAGACCGACTTCCGCCGCACCGGCATGAGTCTTGCCGGCGGATCAGGTTGGTGCGTGCTCGTCTACAATCTCCACACCCGCTCGCTGCACAACCATTGGGCGTGGGATCATATGCACGGCGCAATCGCCGGCGTGCCGCTGCTGGCGCTCGATATGTACGAGCATAGTTTTCACATGGATTACGGCACCGCCGCCGCCAAATACGTCGACGCCTTCTTCCGCAACATCGACTGGGAAGTGGTCGACCGCCGCTATGCCGCGGCTTTGCGCGGCGGCGGCTGACCCGTCCGCCGAGGATCAACACCCACTTCTGCGCGACACCTGAGTTGGCGACCACAAAGGGGGCAGGTCCGATGGGAGATGCAACAGTGACATCCGGCCCGAACATCGCTCTTCTTTGGCGCGGACAAGCGGCCGAGTGGACGCATCGCTTTCATGAAGCTCGGCAGTGGCCGATCGTTCAAGCCTTGCGGTCGTTCGGGGCGACCACAAGGCCTGTACTGTACAGAGACGAAGCGGTTCGCGACATTCGTGACGAGTTGCTGTCGTTCGACGCGGTGCTGGTCTGGGTGAATCCGTTGGACATTTCAGGCGACCGCTCGGTGCTCGACCCGATGCTGCGCGAAGTCGCGGCGTGCGGCGTTGTCGTCAGCGCGCATCCCGACGTGATCGCCAAAATCGGCGTCAAGGACGTGCTCTACACAACACGGTCCATGGAATGGGGCAGCGATGTCGCTAGATACGTGGACGCTGAAGGCCTTCGTGCATATTTTCCGCAACGTCTTGTCGGAGGTCCGCGCGTGCTGAAGCCGAACTACGGGAACGGCGGCAGGAATGTGTGGCGTGTCCAACTGGCCGGAGCGGGAGACGATCCTGCTTTGGAAACGTGGGTGGAAGTTCAAGAGGCCCGTCAAGGAAGCAAATCGGAGCGCATCAGCCTAGCCGAATGCTTGGATAGGTGGGTGCCGTTTCTGAACGGCGGCGGCGTGCTGATCGATCAGGCTTATCAGCCGCAGTCGTCCAAGGGCATGGCCCGCTGCTACGTGAGCGGGCACCGTGTGGTGGGCTTTGGGCACAACCTGATCACTGCGCTGATGACGCCAACGTCCGTTGATACAATGTCGTCACCCCCACAGCCGATGGGCCGCGTCATGTTCGGACCGGAGGTAACGCGCTTCGCAGCCTTACGCAAAGCGATGGAGGATCGCTGGATTCCGGAGATGCAAAGTTTGCTGTCGATCGCCGACCACGATCTTCCGCTTCTTTGGGACGCCGACTTCCTGTTTCGCGCTCGTAAAAGCGCCAACGATAGTCCGTACGTGCTTTGCGAAATCAACGCCAGTTCGGTTGCACCATTTCCACCAAGTGCTGTCCAGCCAGTCGCCGCGGCGGCCGTCGGTCGCGCTCTGGCTGGTCGTTTGCGGAAGGAGACCTCCAATCCGCATTGATATGATTCAAGCAATTCAAGAGACGTGACATTGGTCGTAAGCATAGTTGCCTATCGATCAGGCAAGCCCAAGGGTGAGCGAGGCTGGGTGAAACTTCGGAAGCCAACCTGAGAACCAATGCTTTAAATGGCAATCTCTAAGGAATTATAACATAGGTGTTCCCGTGAAAGCGGGAATGACGAAGGGGAAAATGTGAACAGCCTTTCCAATCGTATGCTCATCGCGGCCGCCGGGCTGATCCTCGCGGTGATCCTGCTCGGCCTTGCGGTCGGTGCGGGATGGACGCAGGCGGTCGATCTGCGCATCTCGAACGGGCTGGCACTCCGTATCAGCGAAACCAGCCCCGTCTTCATTTCCTTCATGCAATGGGCGAGCTGGATCGGCGGCGGAACCCCGCGCTGGATCATTGTCATCCTGCTCTGTGGCCTCGTCTGGCACTGGTGCGGTCCGCGTTGCGCCGTCTCGCTCGGCGGCGCGTCGCTGCTCTCGAATCTCGCATCGAGCCTGCTCAAGCTCGGCTTCGGCCGCGCCCGGCCCGATCTGATCGAGCATCTCGACCATCAGACCAGCTTTTCCTATCCCAGCGGCCACGCGACGAGCGCTGCTGTCGTTTATCTGCTGCTCGCCTGGCTGGCGCCGCCGCGGTGGCGCCGGGCAGCATGGAGCCTTGCCGGCGCAATGATCGTGCTCAACGGCACCTCGCGCATCATGCTTGGTGTCCATTGGGCGAGCGATATCGCCGGCGGGACGATGCTCGGTGCGGCTTTCGCGCTGCTCGGTGCGTGGTGGGCGGCGCGGCCAAGTCTAAGAGAATCGTAAGTTTTCGGCGTTATGGCGGCTGACAGGCAGGGGAGGGTTTTCCATGCGTTTTGTCAGCGGTGTGTTCAGCTGGGCCTTCGCGCTCCTTCCGACCGCCTATATCGGCGGCCTCATCTGGTACTTCTCGGGCGTCGGCGGCGGTTCGGCGGAGGGCATCGTCGCCATCGGCCTTGGTCCGACGGTGCTCGGTCTGATCGTCGTCGGGCTGATCCTGACGGCGCCGCTCGTGATCAAGATCATTCGCCTCCTCAGCGGCGCGAACAGGGTGCCGGGCGCACGCAGCGAAGCCGCGGGCGAATTGACCGCCGACACGCAGGGCTTCGACGCCGACGCCGCCTTCGCCAACTATATGCGCGGCCGTGATGAGGCGCCGCCGCCACCGATCGCATCGGATGTCGTCGATGATGACCTGCGCCCCTTTGGCCAACGTCCCGGCGGCTTCGGCCGCAAGGCCGTCTGAGGGGCTGGTCGTGAAGACGGTAGAATATGGCAGGGCAAGGCTGACCCAGGCCGTCGTCGGTTGTCCGATTTTTGTGGTTGCCGGAATCTTGTGCCTCGGGCGCGTGGGCAGCCTGGTTGCGGCGATCATCGTGATCGGGGCGCTTGTGCTGACGACTTTCGCAATCCTCGCCGCGCGCAAGCTCTTCGGCGATCCGACCGCGCTCCGCTATGACAGCGACAAGCTGACGATCATCACCATGTGGACCGAAAGCACGGTACGATGGCGTGATGTCGCGACGGTCGGTACCTCGGCGCTGAACAGCTACGCCTTTTACGGCCTGATCAAGGTCGGCAGCACTCAATATCTCGACATCAAGATGAAGGGCGGCCTGCTTGCCAAGAAGTATCGCGTGCTCAGCGACATGCTCGACCTCGACCGCGCCGGGATAGCTGCGCTGATCGACGACCTTGCCGCGCATCAGATTGCTGCGGCAGGAGCACCGGCGCGGCCGCTCGACGATCCGGCGGCCCGTGCGAAGGTGTGGGCGGCGGACGCGCCGCAAGCCGAGATATTCGACGCCGATGCGGCTCTCGCCAACTATATGCGTCGCAGCAAACAGCCCGAGGCGGCGCCGCCGGAGCCCGCGGCCAACTTCGGTCGCCGCGATCCGCTCGAAGGTGCGCCGCAACCGTCGCTCGCCGGCCCGCGCCCGGGCGGCTTCGGGCGCAAGGGCCTCTGATCCTTCCAAAGGGGCGTTATCGCGCGCAGCACAAAAACGCTGCGACATGAAAATTCCGCTGTCCTATTGAGTCCTGTTTTGCCATCCCGTCTGCGGGGCACCCATAACAGGCGGATCAAGTATGCAATCGCGAATGAAGTTCGGCAGTTTTCTGCAGGGAATCGCTTTGGGTTCGACGGCGCTTTTCGCGGCCTCGACGGCCCCCGCGCAAGCGCAGGATGGTGCCGGCCAGACCGTTATCACCGCGGCGCGCTATCTCGATGTGCTGACTGGCAAGACGGTTGAGTTTCCCGCGATCTTCGTCGGTGCTGACGGCCGTATCACGAGCATCGCCGACGCGCGCACGGTGCGCTGGGGATCGAACGTCAAGCATGTCGATCTCGGTCAGAAGACGCTGCTCCCGGGCCTGATCGACATGCACGTTCACCTCGACGGCCCCGCTGACATTGGCGGCTATCGCGGCCTCGAATTCACCGACAGCTTCTGGGGCATGACCGCGGTCAAAAATGCGAACGACATGCTCGGCGCGGGCTTCACCACCGTCCGCAACGTCGGGTCGAGCGACCGCAATGACATCGGGCTTAAGCAGGCGATCGATGCGGGTTATGCGACCGGTCCGCGTATCATCCCCGCGGGCTATGCGCTCGGCGCCACGGGCGGCCATTGCGACAGCACTTTCCTGCCGCCGAGCCTTGAGAAGAAGGACGGCAAGGAAGAGGGTATCGGCGATACGCCCGAGGAGCTGCGCTATCAGGTCCGCCGTCAGCGCAAATATGGCGCCGAGGTGATCAAGGTCTGTGCGACCGGCGGGGTCTTCTCGCGCAATACTGAACCGGGCCAGCTTCAGGTGTCCGAGAAGGAACTCGCGGCGATCGCCGACGAGGCGCATCAGTGGGGCATCCGCGTTGCGGCGCACGCGCATGGCGCGGCGGGCATCCGCGCCGCCATCGCGGCGGGGATCGACACGATCGAACATGCCAGCCTGGTCGACGACGAGGGCATCCGTATGGCCGTCGCCCGCAAGCAGCCCGTGTGGTTCTCGATGGATATCTACAACACCGAATATACGCAGGCCGAGGGCGCGAAGAATGGCGTGCTCGAGGATAACCTTCGCAAGGACCGCGAGATCGCGCAGATCCAGCGCGACAATTTCCGCAAAGCCGTGAAGGCGGGCGTGCGCATGGTGTTCGGCTCCGACGCCGGGGTGATGCCGCACGGCGATATCGGCAAGCAGTTCCGCGTTATGGTCGAATATGGAATGACACCGCTGCAGGCGATCCAGGCCGCGACGAAGAACGGTGCGGAAGCGCTGGGCCGCGAAAAGGATGTCGGGGCGATCGCGGTCGGCCGCTATGCCGATATCGTTGCGGTCGATGGCGATCCTCTGGCCGATGTGCGCCAGTTGGAAAGCGTCGATGCGGTGGTGAAGGGCGGGGTGCTGGTGAAGGGCAACTAAGCCCTACACCACCAGCCGGTCGGTCAGCGCCTGACGCATGTCGGGGGTAAAGTTCAGCACCGCCTCGGCATAGGTCGGGACATCGCCATGGTCGCGCCGCACGGTGGCAAGCGCGGCGTCCAGATAGGCCGGATTGACCGACATCAGCGCGCGGATTGCGTCATCCTTGATCTCGGCGCCATAGCGCGAGCGGATATGTGCTCCGCCCAGTTCGATGCGTTCCTCGATCTTCCCCGCGGTGTTGGTCAGCAGATAGTCCTGCATCAGATCGTCCTCATGGACGCCGAGCAGGCGGTGAACGACCGCCACGGCAAAGCCGGTACGGTCCTTGCCGGCAACGCAGTGGACCAGGCTTGGCGCGTCATATTCGGCGAGCGCCGAAAGATAGAGCCGCAACGTCGCAACGAGCGCGGGCCGATAGGGCATACCGGCATAGGTATCGATCATCCGCTCACGCGCCGTCTCGGCATCGATCGCTCCGCCCGCCGCTTGCAAATGCGGTGCGAGCCCGGCGGTGATGCCGCCCGCGAACAAGACGCGCGCGGAAAAAGTCTCGGAGCGACGGCACGGATGCAACTCGCGCTCGTCGTCGCCGCGCAGGTCGATCACCGTCTCAAGCCCCAGCTTGTCGAGTGCGGTAAGGTCTTCGTCGGTTGCCGCTTCATGGTGCGCCGAGCGCCACAGCATCCCGTCGCGCAACCGTCCGTTACCGTCGATGGCATAGCCGCCATAGTCGCGGAAATTATGGACGCCGGACAGCGGCAGGACGCGCTCGGCAAGCATGATCATTCTCCTGTAAACACGGGGGGACGCTTTTCGACGAAGGCATTGATCGCCTCGCGGTTATCCGCGGTTTCGTGGACGATCGCCTGATAGGCTGCACTGAGTTCCAAAATATCGCTCATCCGGCTGTGCTGCGCCTCGCGCAGCAGACGTTTCGTCAGACGCAACGCGCGGGGCGGATTGCAGACGATCCGCTCGGCAATGGCGATTGCACGGTCGAGCAGTTCCGCATCGGGCACGACGTCCGTGACCAGACCGTAGTCCTTTGCCTGCGCTGCGTCAAAGCGATCGCCGGTGAGAAAGAGTTCGGCGGCGCGCGGATAGCCAAGCACCTTCTGGAGAAGCCAGGCTCCGCCGTCGCCGGGGACAATCCCGACCTTGATAAAGCTGCACGCGAATTTCGCGCTTTCGGCGGCGATGCGGATATCGCAGGTGCAGGCGAGGTCGCAGCCGAGGCCGATGGCATGGCCGTTGACTGCAGCGATCATCGGCACCTCACAATCCATCAAAGCGCGGATCACCGCCTGCACACCCTTGCGATAATTAGCGCGGGTGGAATCGGGCTGGTCGAGCACGCCGATGCCGGTGCGATCCTGCATGCCTTTGAGGTTCCCGCCGGCGCTGAACGCCTTGCCGCTCCCGGTCAGGATGATCGCACTCACGCCGCGGTCGTCGCCAAGCGTGCGCAGCGTGTCGATGATGTCCTGGCAGTCTTCGTGGGTGCCGATCGCATTCATGCTTTCGGGCTTGATCATCGTCAGGATCGCGATCTTGCCCCGCCGCTCGACACTCAGAAACTCGCCCATGTTCAATAATCCTTTGCTGCCCTCCGAAAGCTATTGCATGGCGGTGGCGACATGCAAGCCTTTGCACTCTACCCGTTCGATCCACCCGGCGACGTTGCTGCACTGCGCGCCGATTTACGGGCGTGGCTGGCGGAGCATCAGCCGCAGGGCGACATCGTGAAGCGCGCCAATTGCTGGGCGAGCTTCGATGCCGATTTCAGCCGCGCACTCGGTGTGGCGGGCTACATCGGCATGACGCTGCCGGCGCGCTATGGCGGTGGCGAGCGCCACCCGCTCGAACGCTATGTGGTGATCGAGGAATTGCTCGCGGCGGGCGCTCCCGTTGGCGCGCACTGGATTGCCGACCGGCAGACGGGACCGTTGATCCTGCGCTATGGCAGCGAGGAACAGCGCGAGCGTTACTTGCCGGGAATTGCGAAGGGCGAGCTCTACTCCTGTATCGGCCTCTCCGAGCCCGGCGCCGGGTCCGATCTGGCGGCGGTGCGGACAACGGCGCGCGAGACCACCGAAGGTTGGCGCATCAATGGCCAGAAGATATGGACCACGGGCGCCCATCTGTCGCACATCATGCTCGCGCTGGTCCGCACCGAGGAGGGCAGCGAACGCAATGCGGGATTGAGCCAGTTGCTTATCGATCTCGATACGCCCGGCATTGCAATCCGTCCGATCATCGACATGGCGGGCAACCATGATTTCAACGAGGTCTTTTTCGATGACGCGCTGGTGCCGCTCGGCGCGCTGGTCGGCGAGCGCGGGCAGGGGTGGCGGCAGGTTACGGCAGAACTCGGGCTCGAGCGGTCCGGCCCCGAGCGCTATCTGTCGAGCCACGCGCTGCTGGTCGCGCTGATCGACGCGGCGGGTGTCGATCCGGATCCTGCCATTGCGACACTGATCGGCGAACTGACGGCCGAAATGTGGACTCTGCGCCAATTGTCGATGTCGACCGCGGCGAAGCTCGCGGCGGGCGAGGACCCGATGGTTGAGGCGTCGGTCGTCAAGGAACTGGGCAACAGTTTCGAACAGGATATGCCGCGCCGGGTGCAGGCGATTGTTGCGAGCGACTGGGACGGCGAGAGCGATCTTGCTCGCCTGCTTCGCGCGCTGCTCATCGCGTCGCCCAGCTTCTCGCTTCGCGGAGGCACGCGCGAGGTGATCCGCGGAATCATTGCGCGCGGATTGGGGCTTCGATGAGCGCGGCGCGCGACATGCTCTGCGATACGGCGCGGGCGGCCTTCACCGGAGCGGGCGATATTGCGTCGATCGAAGAAGCGGGCTTCGCGCTGCTGCTGGTGCCCGAGGAAGAGGGCGGCTTTGGCGGCGATTGGGGTGACGCGAACGCGGTGCTCCGCATCGCTGCGGCTTTGGCACCGGACCTGCCGATCGCCAATCTGATCCTGTCGGGTCTCGGCGATGCTCCGATGCCGCTGCGCGCCGCCGCGACGGTCAGCCTGATGGCGGGCGCGATGGGGCAGGCGCTGACGCTGTCGATCGACCATGTGAACATGCGTCAACAATTTGGCCGCCCGCTCGGCAAGTTTCAGGCGGTGCAGCAATCGCTGGCGGTGATGGCGTGCGAAGTCGCGGCGATCGATGCTGCTGCGGCGGCGATGGCGGCGCGGCTCGACGCGACGGGGTTCGACGCCGAGGCGGCCAGCTTCGAGATTGCGGCGGCGAAGCTCCGCGCCAATCGCGCCGTTGGCGTCGTCACCGCAGTGGCACATCAGGTGCATGGCGCGATCGGCTTTACCCGTGACTATGACCTTCACCGCGCGACAATTCCCCTGATGCGCTGGCGCGGCGAACATGGGAACGACGCCTATTGGGCACAAATCCTCGGCCGTCAGGTCGCCAGGCTCGGCCTTTGGGAAAGCCTGACCGCGCGCGCCGATTGATCAGTCAGCGTAGCGCGCCGCCCTCGCGCAGCGCGCCGATCTTCTCGGCATCATAGCCAAGACCCGCCAGCACGGCATCGCCATCGGCGCCCACGGCGGGCGCCGGACGCGGCGTGTCGTTGACCGTCGCCGAATAGCGCGGCGCCGGGGCAGGCTGAATTGCGCCGCCTACCGTCAGAAAGGTCTCACGCTCTACGTTATGCGGATGCTGCGGTGCTTCGCTCAGCGACAGGATCGGAGCGAAACAGACGTCGGTCATTTCCATCAGCGCGCACCATTCGTCGCGGGTTTTGGTCGCGAACAGCGCAGTCAGCTTTTCCTTGAGCGGCCCCCATTGCGCGGGGTCCATCTGTACATCGAAATCGGGGTCGTCGGTCAATCCGGTTTTCTCGCGCAGCAACGCATAGAATTGCGGCTCGATCGACCCGATCGAGATGAATTTGCCATCGGCGCAGGCATAGCTGTCATAGAAACTGTCTCTTATACACATCTGACGC
>CAUUIU010000095.1:0-9568 GCA_963545025.1 uncultured Sphingopyxis sp.
GAGATCGCTCAGTGTCTCGTGGGCTCGGAGATGTGTATAAGAGACAGCGTTGTGGGCCGCGTTGCATCGATCATCGCCAACATCCTGCGCGGCAAGCACAAGCCGTCGTTCACCCCCCACGTCGATTGCGGTGACAATGTCATCGTCATCAACGCGGAGAAGGTGGCGTTCACCGGCAAGAAGCTGCAGGACAAGCGTTACTACAAGCACACCGGCTATGCCGGCGGCATCAAGGAAACCAGCCCTGCGAAGATCCTCGAAGGCCGTTTCCCCGAGCGCGTGCTCGAAAAGGCCGTCGAACGCATGATCCCGCGCGGCCCGCTCGGCCGTCAGCAGATGCGCAACCTGCGTATCTTCGCCGGTACCGAACATCCGCATGAGGGGCAGAGCCCCGAAGTGATCGACGTCGCGTCGATGAACCGCAAGAACAAGGTGGGTGCATAATGGCCGACGAACAGACCATGACCGATCTCAAGGACCTCGCCGGCGCTGTTGAAGGCACCGTCGCAGCGCCGGTCTCGAACGCGCCGCTGCGTGAAAAGATCGTCGACAAGCAGGGCCGCGCTTATGCGACCGGCCGCCGCAAGGACGCTGTCGCCCGCGTGTGGGTCAAGCCCGGCACGGGCAAGATCACCATCAACGGCCGCGACCAGGAAGTTTATTTCGCGCGTCCGACGCTGCGTCTCGTCCTCAACCAGCCCTTCGGCCTGACCGATCGCGTCGGTGCCTATGACGTCATCGCGACCGTCAAGGGCGGCGGCCTGTCGGGCCAGGCGGGCGCCGTGCTGCACGGCATCGCGCAGGCGCTGACCCGCTTCGAACCCGCACTGCGCGGCGTTGTGAAGTCGGCCGGCTTCCTGACCCGCGACAGCCGCACCGTCGAGCGTAAGAAGTACGGCAAGGCCAAGGCCCGCCGCAGCTTCCAGTTCTCGAAGCGCTAAAAGCTTTCTTCCGTCGACGGACGGAGAAGGGAAGGGCGGTCCGGCAACGGGCCGCCCTTTTTCGTGGGTTTTTCTCCGAATTTCGGTTCGCCTCAAACTGGCTTAACTATCGGTAAACAAGCCATTGTCATATTTGGTTTCACCGGTAATCTGTTCCCCTGTCGTCGAGTTCGCTGTGGAGGCCGACTCGCGACGTCAAAGGGGATCTAAGTATGAATTTTAATGCACTAGCGCTGCGTTCGCGGCGTCATGGCCTGCTCGCGTCTGTTTGTATCGCGAGCCTGATGCCGGCCGCGCCTGCCTTTGCACAGGCGACCGACGATGGCTTCATCGCCGCGGTCAAGGCGGAGCCTTTTACCTCGACGGTATCGATTGCGCCCGAGCCTATCCGTACGATCAAGGTCGAGCCCGAGCCCGAAATCCTGATCGCCAATCCCGGCACGCCCACCACCGCGCGCGACCCGGTGAATATCACCGGCATCAGCCAGATGGTCGTCGACGCTGGCGGCGGTTCGGTTGGCCTGTGCACGGCAACCCTGATCAATCCGCGCGTCGTTATCTTCGCGGCGCACTGCGTGAACACGCGCGCCGCAACGGCCTATGGCGCCAACTCGGGCGGCACGGGAATCGGCTTCGGCTTTGAAACCAACACGCGCGCCAATGCCGCGGGCCAGACGGACGAACTGGTCCGCTGGCTGCTCGGCGGCGCCGGGGGCGCTGGCCGATTCCAGTCGAACATTGCGCAAGCCTTCTACAATGCGAATTGGGTAAACTATAATCCGCTTTCGCTCGAACCCGCCGCGCGGGGCTTCCTTTATGGCGACGTCGCGATGGCCTCGCTCGACACGCCCGCGGCCAATATTCCGACATGGGCGCTGCTCTTTTCGCAGCTCCCCGGACCCGGCACCGGCACTGCGGCCGGCACCGGCTATAATGTCGGCATCGTCGGTTACGGCAACAATGGCACCGGCCAGACCGGCGCCGCTGCCAGCGATTTCCGCCGCCGCGCCGCCGAAAACATGATCGGCGCGTTGACCGACCTCGAAACCTTCGAAGGCTTTCTGTTCGGCGGGGCCCCCAACGGGCTGAAGCAGAATCTCTATTTCATGGACTTCGACGATCCGCGGCGCGGCATGTCGGGCGCCAGCGCGTTCGACTTCAACGCGTTTCGCGACAATGCGCGGGTGACGGGCGGCACGCCGACCGAAGGCATCACCTCGCAGGGTGACTCGGGCGGCCCGCTGATCCTGCAGAACACGTTCGCGCGGCAGGTGGTCGCCGGCGTGCTGTCGGGCGGCTACACCCGCTTCTTCACCGGCCAGCCCGCGAACGGCTATGGCACGGTGTCCTTCTATCAGCCGCTCTATCTCTATTGGGACTGGATCGCGGCGAACAACCCCTATCACTATGTCGCGGCGACCGCGGGCAATGGCTCGTGGACCGACCCCACCCACTGGGTCACGACCCTCGACCCCGCCTATATGGTCATTTCGGGCGGCCAGCTGGTCAACGGCATCCCGACACTGACCGGCGAACAGAAGGACGGCACCAGCGGCGATTTCGGTGAAATCTGCTTCGAATCGGGCGGTACGTCCGACTGTCTCAACACCCGCACGGGCGTCGAAACCGTCGTCACGCGGCCGATCGGAACCGCGTCGGATAACGGAGGTTCGGCGACCCAGGCCGAGGTCACCGGCGGCGCGACCAGCCATCGCGACGGTGTGTTCGACGATGTGACGCTCGAGGCGCAGGCGGTCGCGACCGCGTTGCCGCCGGCGACGCTGGCCAATGGTTTGCCGGGCGCGACGAATTTCGTGCCGAACAACAGCGATCCTGTCCGCACCGCGGGGACGGCGCCGCGCTACTATGACGTGACGCTCAGCGCCAACGGCCTGACGACGCTGTCGGGGGCGAGCGTCACGATCGACCGGCTGACGCTGGCGACCGGGGTCGCGTCGCTTCAGATCAGTGCCGGTGCCTCGCTCACCTCGCTGATCAACGTCAACCATTTTGCGGGCTTCAATACCGTCAACGGCACGCTGACCTCGGTCGGCGACTATAGCTTGTTCGGCGGCGGCCTGCTGGGCACCGGCCGGATCAACACGCCGTTCCTGACCAGCATCACCGGCCAGATCGCGCCGGGGACGACGACGACCATCGGCACGCTGACGGTCGGCGGCAATATCGTCCTGTCGTCGGGCAACACGCTGTTCATCAATGTCGGCGCGGGTGGCACGTCGGACGTGCTGGCGGCGGTGGCAAACGGCACCTCGACCGGGACCGCGAACCTTGGCGGCACCGTCAACTTCTCGCCGGTCGCGGGCTATCAGCTGAAGGATGGCGACCGCTATACCTTCCTGACTGCCACGGGCGGCGTGACGGGCACCTTCACCGGGACGAACTTCTCGGCCATTCTGTTCCCGAAACTCAGCTATACGGCGAATTCGGCGATCATGGAGGTCGAGGCCGGCCGTTATAGCGATATCGTCGCCTTCGGGACCTCGCCGGTCCAGAACGCCTATGCGCAGCTACTCGACCAGTCGCGCGGGACCGCCGGCCTGGCCGGCGTCTTTGGCCCGCTCGACATGCAGAATGCCGCGACGATCCAGGCGACGCTCGAAAGCTGGGCGCCGCGTACCGAAACGCTGCGCGGTTCGCTGGCGACGGTGGCGCTCGACAATATGTCGCGCTTCTACCGCGATCGCCTGCTCAGCCTCGACGAAGGCAATCTCGGCGGCACGCTGTCGATGATCGGCCGCCCGGTGCAGCTCGCCGCGCTCAACATGACCGCGCTGGGCTCCGATACGATGGCGGTCCGCAGCGACAGCGATGCGGTGACGGTGCAACAGGGCAAATTGCCCGAAGACACCAGCGCCTTCCTCGCTGGCGGCTATCTCGACGGCGACAGCCAGCCGATGGCAACCGCGGTGCCGTTCGGCGGGCGCGATCAGTTCGACGGCTTCTATCTTGCCGGCGGCATCGAAAAGGCGCTGGGCGACGGCGGGGTCCTCGGTCTGGCGCTCAGCTATACCGACGTGAAGGGCGACACGACGATTGCCGGGCAGGAGGCGAGCGCCAACCTGTATCAGGGTACGTTGTACGGCAAGGCGGCGCTGGCGGGCGGGCTCGAACTGTCGACGCAGGTCAGCGCCGGCGTGTTCGATTCGAAGACGAGCCGCATCGTCGACCTCGTCGGCACGCCGTTCACGCTGAAAGGCAATGACGCGTCGCTGGTCGTCACCGGCGAAGTCAGTCTGGGCAAGAATTTCGACCTCGGTTCGGTCGAATTCGGCCCGCGGGTCGGAGCGCGCGCCAGCCATATCGGTTTCTCGAAGTTCAACGAAACCGGGGGCGGACCCGCGCTGTCGGTCGACCGTTCGAGCTTCAACAGCGTTCAGGGCCGGGCCGGCCTCGCGCTGTCGGGCAAGCGCGGCAGCAGCTTCCAGCCGCACCTCAGCGCCGATTATGTCCATGAGTTCATGGACGCACCGGTGTCGTTCGGCGCGACCTTCGTTGGCGGCCCCGGGCCGAACGCGATCTTCGGCCTCGCAGGGACCGATAAGGACTGGTTCGAAGTCGGCGGCGGCGTGACCTTCAAGACCGGCAATGTCGATCTGTCGATCGGCGCCGATACGACGATCGGACGCAAGGATGTGTCGAACCAGAGCTATCGCGGCTCGGTGACCTTCCACTTCTGATCCGAAACCCGAAAAAGGGGGAGGGCGGCCCGGCGACGGGTCGCCCTTTTTCGTGCGCGGTCAGGGATCAGTGCGCGCTTTGCGCGGCCGTCGATGCGGGCCGCTCCGGCCGGTCAGGCAACAGCCGCCGCGCCGCGTCCACAAAGGGAAAGAGCGTTGCGCCTTGCGGGCTATGCGGATCATAGCCGATGCCGTCGACGCCGAAGCGCAGTTTTTCCCGCTTGGCGGTCGGGATATGCAGCGTCCCGAACATGCGGTCGAAAATCGCGAGCGTCGATCCAAAATTGCGATCGTGGTGGTGCTCATGAACCGAATGATGGATCTGGTGGTGGGCGGGGCTTAGCAGCCAGCGCCCCGCGCGCCCCGGAAAACTGATCCACAGATGCGTATGCTGCAAATGGACGAACGCTATGGTGATCAGGAAGGTCAGCGCGTTTAGTCCATAGGAAAAATATCCCGGCGTCGTGTCGCCGAGCAGTTGTTGCACGATCACCATGGCCAAGCCGCCGGATGCGGCCGCCATGTTGTAGAAGATGATCGTGTCGACCGGATGGACGCGATAATTGGTCAGCGGGGTCAGCGATTCGGCGGTATGGTGAACCTTGTGGAACTCCCACATCCAGCCGACGCGATGGCTGAGACTGTGGTTGAGCCAATAGGCGAATTCATAAGCAAGAAAGAGCATGAACGCCATCACCAGCGTAGCGACCCATGCCGGCGCCTGGATCAAGGGCGCCGATCCGAACCATTGATCGAAGACGATCGAGAGTTTCGAGGCATACCACCCCCCCGACCAGATCGCCCAGCCGAAGGTGCTGGCAAAAAAGACGCTGTTGAAAACGAACCAGGCGATGTCGGTGCGCCCTGACGCGCTGGCGACGATCCGCCGCGGCAACAAGGCGCGGAGCAGAACCCGCGCGCGCACGGGGCGGGTTCGGCCGCGTGGCACGGCGAAATACACCGCCAGGCCGAGCGTCAGGACCATGCCCGCGATCGTCAGCGCCGGCCCTGCCCAGCTTCCAATATCGGCCGAATTCGATAGCTGATCCATGACCGCGTCATAGATAATCAACAGTAAAGACAGCCTTAAGGCGGCCCGGTTAAAGCAGGTTGAGGCTCCCGAGCGCGAGCGCCTGCCGCGCCGGGCGTTCGGCCATGACCGCGAACATTTCGTCGCCGCGCTCGGTACGCTCGACGCTCATCGAGGCGAAGACCGCCATGAAATAGCCGCTGAGCGCGCCGACGCGATAGTCGGTCCACAGCGCCCCGGCATCGGGCGCGACGCCCGCGGCGGTCAAGACGGCGATCCAGTGATCGAAAGCGGGCCGGTCGGCCGCGGCGCGCTCGAAGGGGTCGGCGATACTGGTGCCGACCAGATAGGCGAGGTCGGCCGCCCCGCTGCCGCGCCCCAGCGTTTGCCAGTCGACGAGCCAGCAGGCCTCGCCGCCCGGGGCAAAGAGGATGTTGTCGATGCGCAGGTCGCCGTGGACGATCGTTCGCACCGACGGTTCGCGCCGCAGATAAGCGTCGAGTTTGGCCACGATCCCCGCACCGACGTCGAGCACCTCGGGCGCGAGCCGGGTCGCATAACGCTCGCGAAAGCCGAGGTACAGTTGCGGGAACAGCGCACGGATCAGGTCGGCGTTGTCGCGCGCGAGCGACGGCATCTGCGCGAGCCGGGTGTCGTTCCACAGATAAGCGTGCAGCTTGGCTGCCGCCTCGATGCACGGCACCAATCCGGCAAGGCCGAGCCCGGCCAGCTGGTCCCCCGCCCGTGCGGGGGCGAGGTCGGACAGGATCAGGATGAAATCGACATCGTCGTCGGCGATGTCACAATGATGGCACAGCGGTGCCGGAACGCCGCTCGCGGCGACGAGTTCGCGGTACCAGACGACTTCCTTGACATAGGTGCCGGTCAGCTTGGCGATGTTGCGGCTGGCCTCGTCGTGGCTCGGGCATTTGGCGATGACGCTCGCGGGCGCCGCGACGCCATCGTCCCAGTCGAGCGTCAGGCGGTAGCTGTCGCACATCTGCCCGGTGCCGACCTTGGCGGCGGTGAAGGCCTTGAGCCTCCCCGGCTCCCCCAACACGTTGCCGAGCCATGCCGCCGTCATTGCCTCGGGCGAAGTGGGGAAGCTCAAGGCGCGGGATCCAGCAGGCCGGCGAGACCGCTCGGGGCATGCGGCCCGACGAACAATTGTTCGAGCACCCCGACGCCGCGACGGACACTGTCGCCGTCGGCCAGATCGGCGGCGACGAGCGCCTGGATATGTATTGCGAGCGGATTGCCCCAGCTGCGCTCGGCGTCGGTAAGCCTGTCGTGGGCGACGGCAAGCTCTGCACCGTGATCGAGGCCGTGCCCCCAGACCGGATGCGTATAGCCGAGCCCGCTCATCGCAAACACCGGACCCGTAGGGGTCAGCGTCAGCGCCCGGCCGGTGCCCAGATTGGCGGCCATCCGGGCAATTCGCCGTGAGCCCGGCTGCCAATCGACGTCGAAGGTCGCTGCATCGAAATGCCGTTCGGTCCCGCCGTCGCCGACCACCACCGCGCGGCGGTTCCACGGGTTGCCGGCGCCATCGTCGTTGCTGTGGAAGAAAAGCGAACGGTCGCCGAAATTGCATGGCGTCCACAGCCAGAAAAATTGGGTGAAATTGCCTTCGGGCGGTGGCTGCGGCTCGCTTGCGCCGACGGGGCGCACGCCCCAACTGCGGTCGCGCGTGCCGGCCCACGCATTGTCCACCCCGACGCGCGCGCCATCGACCGATAGCCAGCCCGACCAACGGCCATTCTGCGTCATCCGCGTATAGTCCATGAACAAGCGCGTGCCGTTGCGGCGGATGAAGCGTGGCTCCTCGATCGGGAAGTGGCGGCCGGTAAAGCGCAACTCGCCCGCCAGCGGTCCTTCGTTCGGGGCGATACGCAGCGTGACGATTTCGAGCGGAACGTCGATATCGAGCGCGATCGGCCCGACCGACAGGTTCAGGCGCTCGCCGCCCGACCGGCGGCTGGCGCGCAGATTATGCTGTACGCCATCGGCGACCACGCAAAAGCTCGCGTCGACGATGCCCAGCTGCGGGTAGAATCCCATCGCTGCGGCGAAAAAGACCGACCCGTCAGGGCTATAGCCGTTGAAGAAATAGCGGTCGTAAAAGTTGCGGTCGGTCCCCGCGAACGCAATCGGTTCGCTGGTCTGATGCAGCGGAAAATCGTCGCCTTTGGTCAGCATAGCCCTCATCCCGTTTTTTGTTGCAACCTAACGGGATGCGGCGCGGCGTCAATGCACCGGCGGATCGACAGCGGGCACCGCGGCGACGGGGGCCACAGGCTCTCCCGGCGCGCGCGGGGGCAGCGCATCGGGGGGCACATCGTCGATCTGCATATCGGGTGTGGAAATCTTTTCGAGATTGCGCACGCGAACGTCGATTTTGCCGCCGTCGACCGTCAGCTCGTTGAAGCTCGGCGGAGTCGAGCGAATGCGCTGCGACAGCGTGCCGGCGCCGATCATCCGGATCGGGCCTGCAGGGGTGTGGCGGATCAGGTCGAAGGCGTCATGGACATGCCCCGTCAGCACCGCCGCGACGCCGCGCCGCGCCAGTTCGGTGAGCGCGCGTTCGCCGCCGCGGGTCAGCGCGCGCCCGCGCGTTCCCGCTTCGACGAGCGGATGATGCGCGGTGACGAGCACGGTCGTGCCGACGGGCAATGCGTCGATCGCCGTCAGCGTCTTGGCGAGCGCGCTATCCGTCACCCAGCCCTTCGACCAGTCTAGCCGCCATTGCGCGCGCGCCGTCGTCTTGAGTGGCACCACCGCGACCCCGGCCAGATCGAGCTCTCGCTCGACCAGCCGCTCGATCCCGCGGATGCGCTCATAGGGCCAGAAAAAGCGGGCGAACGGGTTGAAATAGGGGAGGTCGTGATTGCCGACCTCGACCGTCACCGGAACGTCGAGCGTCCCGATCCAGTCGCAGGCGGCAGCAAATTCGCGGCTGCGTGCGCGCATCGTCAGATCGCCGGTGATCAGCACCGCCGCCGGATTCTCGCCGCGCACGCACTGCTCGAACCAAGCGAGCGCGGTGCGGTCCTCCAGTCGGAAATGCAGATCGCTGATGTGGAACAGCCGCGTCATGACGTGGCGACGAAATCGACCGCGCTCATCCCCAGGCCGAAGCGCGCGGGCGAGCCGGTTTCGGCCAGCTCGCCATCATATTCGAGGCTGATGGGGGCGTCGCTTTCGAGGATGATCGTCTCGCCTTGCGTGATTTCCTCGCTCGGCCCGTCGCGAAAGTCGCCGCCGAGCCAGGCGAGGCCGTGGCGCAGGACGTCGGCAGTGCCTTCGGTCAAAATGCCGTCGGCGCGCACGCCCTGCTCGGTCGGGGTCAGGATCACCGCCGGATAGGAGGTGTCATATCCCGCGACGCGCACACCGGGCGCGTTCAGCATCTCGTCGAGCGCGTCGGGCGCGGCGCGGCTCGCTTCGATGATCCCGTCCTGGCGCATCGTTTCGCGCACTTCGGCCCAGCGCGTCGCGGGGCCGGCTACGATGGTGATGAACGCCTCGCCCGCGGCGGAACGGATCGTCGGGATCGGCCGTCGCCGCCCCTTTCCGGCGAGCGCATCGGCCAGAATCTCGGGCGCCGGGCGGTCGCCATGCAGCGCCTTCGACAAGAGGTTAAGCGTCCCGCCGGGCAGCGGCAGGATCGCGCCGTTCCAGCCGACCACCCTGAGCGCCGCGGCATTGATCGTCCCGTCGCCGGTCCACACGAGCAGCAGGTCGATATCTTGAGCGCCAAGCGTCGCGGCGTCCGGAATGTCGCCTTCGGGCAGCTCGAACGTCGCGGCCAGTGGGGCACCCGCCGCGCGGCACGCTTCCTCCAGCGCGTCGCGAACTGTGGGATCTGTCTCTTATACACATCTGACGCTGCCGACGAA
>CAUUIU010000096.1:0-9536 GCA_963545025.1 uncultured Sphingopyxis sp.
ACACTTCTAGCTTCGTCGGCAGCGTCAGATGTGTATAAGAGACAGACATAGCTGACAGGACCGTCGGTGTCCGACGCCAGGCGGATTTCCTGGCTGAACTGGCGCTGGCGGTTCGCCTGCTGCGCCTTGACGATCACCGGCAGCGAGGTGGAATCACCGTCGTTCGCGGGGTTCCAGTCCCACCAGCGATAGGCGGTGATCGAGGTCAGCTTGGCCGCGCCGATATCCCAGTCGACCTGTCCCGACACGCCATAGCCGTCCATGTTCGACTGATAATGGCTGTTCGCCTCGCCGCGCCGGGCAAAGGGATCGATCGTCGGGAAGGCATAGCCAGGGAAGCGCGCCGCGCGATCCGCAAAGCTGTTCGGGATGACAGCGCCATTGTCGAAGGTACCGAAATAGTTCGCGAAGACGTTAAGGACATGGTTCTGCTTCTGGCGCGAAAAGTCGCCGATAATCTTGACCTCCAGATCGGCGCTTGGTGTCAGAAGCAATTGCCCGCGCACGCTCCAGTTCGAATAATCCTGGGCGCGCTCATTCTGGGTCGTGTTGTAGAGAAAGCCGCGACGTTCGGTCACCGAGCCGCTTAGCCGCACCGCGAGCAGATCGTCGATCAGCCCGCCCGACGCCGAGGCGCGCAGCTGGTAATAGCCATAGTCGCCGACGCTCGCCTCGCCCGAAAATTCGGGGTCGAAGCTCGGCTTGCGCGAGGTGATGTTGATGGCGCCCGAAGTTGTGTTCTTGCCGAACAGCGTCCCCTGCGGTCCACGCAGCACTTCGATCTGCTGCAGGTCCACCAGATCGAACTGTGTCTGCCCGACGCGGCCGTAGTAGACATTGTCGACATAGAAACCGACGCCATTCTCCAGCCCATCGTTGGTCAGCGCGACATTGCTGCCGAGCCCGCGAATGTTGATGTTGGTGTTGCGCGGATTGAAGCTGAACACCTGGAGGCTCGGAACGATCTGCTGGATCTGCGTCAGCGTATAATTGCCCGTCGCCTCGAGCTGCGGGGCGCCAATGACCGACAGTGCGATCGGCACGTCCTGGGCGCTTTCGTCGCGGCGGCGCGCCGATACGATGATCTCGGCGCCGTCGAATTCGGCGGCGGCGTCGACCGCCGCTTCGCCGGCGTCGGTCGCCACCTCCTCGGTTGCCCAGGCGGGCGCCGCCGGTATCAGCAGCGCCGCGCTGAACAAGAGCTTCAGTCGATGATCGGGAGAGTATTTCGACATTATGATATTTCCCCGGGCGGCAGTCCCGCCCCCTTTTTGGTGTGATGGAGTATGGCGCGGTGCGCCGCGCCGGACCGGGTCGCCGCCAGCTGTTCCCCCCACAGCGCCCGGGCGGCGCTGCGCAAGGACGCAGGATAGCGAGCCAGATCCGACAGGTCGGATTGGGTCAAAGAAGGCATGGATCACCTGTCGTCGGCGCGCAGGCGCGCCGAACGCAAAGCCGCGAAGCGTCTCGCGTGAGGAGCCGCGGCCGGGATGAAGAGGACAAGCCGATGGCGCGGCCGGATGCGGTTGGTCCGCTATCCCGCAGGCGACGAAATCGGCGCTAGTTTATGAACTGGTGCTACGCATACGCATCGCAATACCCCTTCTGGGGGGAACGCAATGCCTGGCGATGTCGCCCGAGCATTACGCGCTTTAGCCGTTGGTAACGCGGAGCAAGCTGCTTCCCGGTCAAAAGCCGCGGGTCGAAGAGGGGGAGAGCCCGTCACCCGTCTCGACCAGCTCCGAGTGACAATCTCAACTTAAAAGATTGATATTAGATTCGTCAAGCGCCGCGGCCGGCTTTTGCGACGAAGAAAATCTATCAGGCGGCGAGCCGAGGCTCGTCCGTCCAAATGGTGCACCCGACAGGATTCGAACCTGTGGCCCCCAGATTAGGAATCTGATGCTCTATCCTGCTGAGCTACGGGTGCGCCGCGGACCGTTTAGCTGCGCGGGGCGCACAGCGTCAATCGGCGGATCAGTTGACGGCATCGGGCGGGACGATCGGCACCAGCAGCGGCATCGCGGCGATGCCGTCGTCGCGCAATTCCTGCGCCTCCTCGGGCGAGGCCTGGCCGTGGATCAGATTCTCGGGCGCACGGCCTTCGTGCATCGCGCGGGCGGCAGGGGCGAAGTCGCGGCCGACCCATCGCGATTGCGGCAGCATCTCGGCCTGTTTCGCTGCTATTCCCGCCAACAGCTTGCGCACGTTCTCGGGTCCGGGCTCGCTCGCTGCGGCCGGTTGCTGCTCCGGGAGCAGCTGCTGGTTCGATTTCGCACCGACGCGCGGCGCCATCACCGCCTTCTTGACCTCGGCATCGCCGCACACCGGGCAGGCGATCAGTCCGCGCGCCTGCTGATCGGCGAAGCTGTCGCTGCTCGCAAACCACGCCTCGAACCGGTGATCGCCGGTGCAGCAGAGGTCGAAGACGATCAAGGGTCAGCCCGCGGCGAGCAGCGCGTCAAGCTTGCCGCCCGCGTCGAGCGCGGCAAGGTCGTCGCTGCCGCCGATATGCCGGCCGTCGATGAAAATCTGCGGTACGGTGCGGCGCCCATGCGCGCGGTCGACCATCGCGTCGAACCCCACGCGGTCCATTGTCAGGTCGATTTCCTGATAATCGGCGCCCTTGCTGTCGAGCAACGATTTCGCACGCGAGCAATATGGGCAGAAGGCTTTGGTATAAACTTCGATCTTGGCCATTTGGCTATCCTGTCATTCCGTTTCCCATCATATCGGAATCCAACGACGCAAAGTCAAATATGTTGCCGGGCATCAGCGCATCGGGAACGACGCGCGCCCAGCTGAGCGCCGAAACGCGCGCTGCGCCGCCGCGTTTCAGTACGCGCGCCGCCGCGCGCAGCGTCGCGCCGCTGGCATGGATATCGTCGATCAGGATCAAGTGGCGGCCGGCCGTCCGTGCTTTCGCTTCGGGCGCCAGCGCGAAGGCCCCGGCGACGATCCGCTCGCGCTCACGCCGCCCCTTGCCGCGCAGCGACGCGGTCGCCTTGCGTCGCAGCAGCAGATGATGATCGCGCGGTACGCCGGTGAGCTTCGCAAGTTCGTCCGCGACCAGCGCCGCCTGATTGAAGCCGCGCGTCCACAGCCGCCAGCGATGGAGCGGCACCGCGACGAGCAGCGCATCACCCTCCCCCGCCAGCGCCGTCAATCGGCGCGCCATCAGCCGCGCCATCAGCCGCGCGTGGCCGACGCGGCGCCCGTATTTAAGCCGGAGCGCCACCGTCCGCGCCGCGGGACCATAGGCCACGGCGGCGGGCGCGCCGTCGAACGGCGGCGGATCGGCGAGGCAGGCGCCACACGACAGTTCGTTGGCGGCGAGCGCAGTCGGCAGAGGGATCGAGCAGCGAACGCAGGCCGGGCCGTCGAGGAAATCGAGCGACGACCAGCAGGAGAAACAGAATTGGCGATCGTCGCCGACCACCATGCCGCAAGCGGGACAACGCGGCGGCAGTGCGTAATCGACCATCGCCCGGCCCGCGCGCCGTACGGCACCCAGCCAATCGAGGCCGGCGCTCTCCGGCTCATGGATTTCGGCGTCCCCCGGTTTCGTCGCCATGTCCCACTTGTGAAGCATCGCCGGGAGCGGCACAAGCGCCGCATGTCGCAGCCCTCGCCACTGTTTTCCTCCACCCGCCACCGCGCCCAGCGCGACCGCATGGGACGGCTCCCTGCCAGCGCGAACTTCCTCGCCCCGATCATCGCCGACACCTTGCTGGACCGGCTGTCGATGGTCACGCACGCGTTTCGGCGCACTTTGCTGATCGGCGCCCATGACACGTTGCTGGCCGACCAGCTACGCGCCACCGGGACTGAACTGACGATATGCGAAGGCGGGCGGGGCCTCGCGGCGGCGGTCGGCGCGATCGTGGGCGAGGCCGATGCGATCGACCTTCCTCTCGGTAGCTTCGACCTGATCGTCTGGCCCGGCGGTCTCGACAGCGTAAACGACGTCCCGGGCGCACTTGTCCGCCTGCGCGCGCTCCTCGCCCCCGACGGCTTGCTGCTCGGCGCCTTTGTCGGCGACGGCAGCCTACCAAGGCTGCGGCGCGCGGTGATGGCCGACGGCGTGCGCAGCATCGCGCGCCTGCATCCGCAGATCGATCTCGCCGCAATGGGCAATCTGCTCCAGCGCGTCGGTTTCGCGCTTCCTGTCGTCGATGTCGAGGCGTTGACGGTACGCTATGGCGACTGGTTCGCGCTGGTGCGCGACCTGCGTGCGGCAGGGCTTTCGAACCGGCTCGCCCCCGCGCCCGCGCCGCTCACGCGCGACGAAGCGGTGCATATCGCGGCGGCATTCGCAGCGGCCGCCGATCCCGACGGCCGTGTCGCCGAAAGCTTTCGCATCGTCCATTTCAGCGGCTGGGCACCTCACCCCGACCAGCCGAAACCGGCACGGCGCGGCAGCGGTAGCACCTCGTTGATCGAGGCGCTGAAACCGAAAAGCTAGACGAGCGCCTCGAGCAAGCCGATCAGCGGCTTGTCGGCGGGCGGCATGTCGAGCCTGTGCAGTTCGACCGGGCGGACCCAGCGCAACGCCGTCGCGTGCTGCGCCACCGGCGTTCCGCGCCATTTTCGGCAAACGAAGAGCAATAGAAGGAGATGCCGGTCCCCCAGCATGTCGCTAGCGAAGCAGGCGGGCGCCAGACAGGCTTCTTCGACGTCGATCGCCAGTTCTTCGGATAATTCACGGATCAGCGCATGCTCGGGCGTTTCGCCGGATTCGAGCTTGCCGCCGGGAAATTCCCATAATCCTGCCATAGGTTTACCTTCGGGACGCTGCTGAATAAGCAGCCGTCCGTCGCGGTCGACGAGCGCCGCGGCAACAACAACCAGGGAGGATTTCGGCGGGTTTCCGGGGTTTGACACGGTAAAATTGTTAACCTTCCTATGCAAAGATGGGAACCCTCGGGAACTATAATTCAGTTAGGGGTGGAACAATGGGCAACATTTCCCGGCTGATGCGGTCGACCAGGGCCGCAACAGCCATCGAATACGGGCTGATACTGGCCCTGATTTTTGTCGCCGCCATGGCGACAATGACGGCGGTAGGATCGTCGGCCAGCAGCATGTGGCAGAATGTATCCGACACGTCGACCGGCGCCATGAAATGAGAATCGGAGTCCAGCTTTGAGACTCAAGAAGCCGTCCGGCATTAAGATTTTCAAAACCTATTAGCCGTAAACCGACCAGTGTTGACCCGACCAGACCGTCAACAGGGTAAGTGACTTGTCAGGAGACCAGACATGAAGTTCATCAAAAAGTTCGTTCGCGACACCAAGGCCGCGACCGCCATCGAATATGGCCTGATCGCCGCTCTGATCGCCGTCGCCGGCATCACCGCGATGACCAACGTTGGCAAGAGCGTCAGCACGACGTTCGGCAAGGTCGACACCGGCCTCAAGACGACCCCGTAATCGGACGGTCGTTCCGGTCAACGACTGGAAACCAATTCAGAAGGGGCGGTGGAGCGATCCACCGCCCTTTTTCTTGGGGCGAAGAACGGTCAGCGGCTGGCGTAAACGACCAGCTTCACCTTCTGTCCCGGCGTCAGGCGGCTGCTCGCGGTCAGGCGATTGAGCACGTGGAACCGCTCGGCCTGATAATTGCTGTACGCCATGCGCGATGCAAGGCTCGCCATCGTGTCGCCCCGCCCGACCGTCACCACGTCGATCCGGCGCGGGCGGATAGCCGCCGCTTCGCTGGCGGACAGGCGGCGAACGCTATTGAACATCGAATTGAACGCGCCTGTCCCACCCGCTTTCGTCAAAGTGACGAAGTGAAAGGCGCTGGTGCGCGAAAATTCATAGGCGAAGACACTGACATCGACCTGTCCCGACTGGGTGGTCACCCGCGCCGTCGAATAGGAAGCGGGAATGCCGCCCACCGTCGTACGCTGGATCGCGCTGGGCGTGATCGCGGTGTTGCCCGCCACCGCCTTGAACGCCGCGGCGATATAGGCGTTCATGTCGCCATTATAGGCCGCGGTGGTGAACTGCGCCTGCCCGCCGCTGCCGCTGATCGCGACCGCAGTCGTGCCATTCTGCATGCCATAGCCATTGGGGACCGCGAATTTCAGCCGCAGGTCTGGGTGGAGGAACTGGTGCCCCTCGACCACGCCCTGCGCCGGATCGTCGCCATAGAGTACGCCGTCGATCGACGCGAGGAAGGCGTCGGCATTGCGCCGACCGCCGGTGCCGCCGACCTTTGTCGCAAGCGTCTGCGCATTGCGGACGCGCGAGGCCGGGTCGGGGTGGGTGCTCGCCCATTCGGGAAGCGCGCGCGCATCTCCGCCGCCCGACAAACGGGCGTCGAGCGTCGTCTGGTTGGCGAGGCTGGTCAGCATCGTTGACAGCGCCATTGGATCGTAACCCGCGCTTTTCAGATATTGAACGCCAAGCTGGTCGGCCTGCAATTCCTGGCTGCGCGAAAAGCCCAAGGTCGCAAGCTGCGCGACCTGCATCGAATTATTCTGGAGCAGCCCGCCAAGCCCGCCAAGCAGCCCACCGCTGTCGCCGATCGCGCTGCCCAACACGGCACCAAGCACGCCGAGGATCGCATTGCGCTGCGCCGCCGACTGGCGCTTCTTGCTGTGCTGCGCCGCGACATGGCCAACCTCGTGCCCAAGCACACCGGCAAGCTCTGCCTCGTCGTTCATCAACCCCATCAGCTGGCGTGTGACATAGACATAGCCGCCGGGGATCGCGAAAGCGTTGTTCACGGGCGAATTGAGCAGGGTGACGGTGAAATCGCTCGGGGATCGAGACAGTCCGGACTGAACGGCGATATTCTGGCCGATGCGGTTCACATAGGCGGATTGCGCCCCGCCATAGGCGCCGCCGAATTCCTGCAGCAGCGCCGGATGCGCCTCGTCGCCCTGCTTGCGTTCGGCGGGCGAGATATTGGTCTGGGTCTTAATGACCTTGAGCTGCGCGTCGGCCGCTCCCGTCATCGCGATTCCGCCCATCGCCAGCACCGCCGCCAGCCGCATTCCTGTTTTCAAAGCCATCGAAGCGCCTCCCACTATGCTCGTTCGGTCAGGGATATCCCCGTCGCGCGACAACGCAAGCCGAGCGATGAACCACGGCTTGCCGATTTCGGAAAGGGAACGCGAGGACCCGCGATCGGGTTCCGGCGCAGGGTGGCTAAGCGCGTCCCATCGCGAGGAATTTTTCTTCGCGCGCGAGCAGGATCGCATCGCGAGAGAGCCCCGACAGGCTGTCGAGTTCCTGCGCGATCGCATCGCCCAGCGCCTGAATCGCAACCTCGGGCGCGCGGTGAGCACCCCCCACGGGCTCGGGAACGATGCGGTCGATGACTTTGAGCGCCAACAGATCCTGCGCCGACATCTTCATCGCGGTCGCGGCATCGGCGGCCTTGTCCGAGGTGCGCCACAGGATCGACGCGCAACCCTCGGGCGATATCACCGAATAGACGGCGTGTTCGAACATCAGCACGCGGTTCGCAGCAGCGAGTGCGATCGCGCCGCCGGAGCCACCCTCGCCGACCACCGCGGCGACCATCGGCACGCCCAAGGCAAGGCATTGCTCGGTCGACCGCGCGATGGCCTCAGCCTGTCCTCGTTCCTCGGCCTGGATGCCGGGAAAGGCGCCCGAGGTGTCCACCAGCGTCACCACCGGCAGGCCGAAACGGTCCGCGAGCTGCATCAGACGGATCGCCTTGCGATAGCCCTCGGGCTTCGCCATGCCGAAATTATGCTTCATGCGCGACGGGATGTCGTCGCCCTTTTCATGGCCGATCACCATCACGCGACGGCCGCGGAAACGCGCGAGCCCGCCCAGGATCGCCTGGTCGTCGGCGAAATTGCGGTCGCCCGCGAGCGGCATCCAGTCGTCGAACAGGTCGGCGACATAATGTTTGAAATGCGGACGGTCGGGGTGACGCGCGACCTGCGTCTTTTGCCACGGTGTCAGCTTCGAATAGATATCGCGCAGCAATTTCGAGGACTTGTCCTCCAACCGTGCGATATCATTGTCGATGTTGAGCGTGGGGTCTTCCCCCATTTCGCGTAGCTCGGCAATCTGCCGATCGAGCGCGGCGACCTGTTTTTCGAAGTCCAGAAAGGCTGTCATGCGCCGTCGCTAGGACGATGATGCCGCAACGTCAACGTCCGCCGCACCGACCTCCATTCGCGCCAGCGGATGGCGGCGGTTGACCAGCTCGACGAGGCGGCGGCTGTCGACATGGGTGTAAATTTCGGTCGTCGCGATATCGGCGTGGCCGAGCATCAACTGGAGCGCGCGCAAGTCGGCGCCGCCCTCGAGCAAATGGGTGGCAAAGGCATGGCGCAGCACATGCGGACTGATCGCAGTGGGGTCGATGCCCGCGCGCGCGGCGAGCTCGCGCAGCATCTGGAACAGTCGGACGCGCGAAATATGACTCTTACCCGACGGAAACAGCCAAAATGATGCGTCGGTGAGCAGCGGCAACCAGCGGTCGAACGCTTCGCGCGCGCGCTCGGACAGCGGCACCAGCCGTTCCTTGTCGCCCTTGCCACGCACGATAAGATATTCGCGTTCGCCCGCAACCGCGCGGCGCGACAGCGACACGAGCTCGCTCGCGCGCAGACCCGAACCATAGAGGAGTTCGAGCAACAACAGCATCCGGACCGCGCTGGCGGGCGGCACTTCGCCCGAAGCTTCGTTGGCGGCCTGTCCGAACAGGCGCTCGACATCGGCATGCGTCAGAATGCGCGGCAGTGGGCGCCGGGTCGCCGGTCGCGCAATATCGAGAGCGGGATTGTCGGCGCGTTCGCCCTCGTCGAGCAGGAAGGCGAAAAACTGGCGTAGTGCCGAGAGCTTCCGCGCCGCGCTGCTGGCCGCGAGCGACTGGTAATCGGCCATCAATTTGCGCAAAGCGGCGGCGTCTGCATCGGCAAGCGCTCCGCGCGTCAGCTCGGCGGCCTGCTCCAGATCACGGCGATAGGCGACGAGCGTATTCCGCGAGGCCCCGCGCTCGGCCGCCATCATCTCGAGAAACCGGTCGATTGATACCGCGTCAGACATTGTCTGACGACACCATAAAGCGCTCAGACACGCACCAGCGCTTCGGCAGCGATCATCCGCGCCTCTGCTCCGAGCCCCACTTCGCGGAGCGCGCGAACGATATGATAGAGGTGATAGGGCGGCACCTTCGACCATTCGCCCTGCATCCCCGCCGCCGCGAGCAACGCAACCATGCCGGGCTCGCGCCGTTCGGCCGCCGCCATGATCGCCCGCGACCAGCGCGTCTGCTTGCCAAGATCGACGTCGAGATCGCTCGCCGCCGACGCCGCTTCGCCTGCGTCGATGCGGCCGAGCCCGGCCAGGCCAGCGAGCAGGAATTTCGAGCGCAGATATTCGGCGCTGTCGTCATCACCCGAAAAGCCGCCAATCGTGCTCGCACTCATGCCGTTGAGCGGACGCGGCGACCCGACGGCGAGAACGCCCCAGGCGTGGCTGCCGACGCTGATCTCTGTCTCTTATACACATCTCCGAGCCCACGAGACACTGAGCGATCTC
>CAUUIU010000097.1:0-9513 GCA_963545025.1 uncultured Sphingopyxis sp.
CCGAGAAGCTGCAGGCCAGCGGATATTTCCGCGGCAAATGGGCGCAGGAAGAATCGATCCGCGGCAGCGGCATTCCTTACACCATCCTGCATGCGACCCAGTTCATGGAATTCCTGCGCGGCATCGGGGCATCGGCGATCGTCGATGGCGAGGCGCGCTTGTCGAACGCGTACATCCAGCCGATCGCGGCCGAGGATGTCGCCGATGCGGTCGTCGCGGTGGCGCTCGACGAGCCCGCAAACCGCATCATCGATATCGCGGGCCCCGAGAAATTCCACCTCGCCGACATCATCGGACAGGTGCTCGCCTATGACAAAGACCCGCATCCCGTCGTGATCGACCCCGAGGCGCGCTACTTCGCTGTCCGGCTGGACGAGAATTCGCTCGTTCCCGAGGGTGAGGCGCGGATCGGCGCGACGCGTTTTGACTGGTGGCTGGAGAATGTGCCGCCGCCGCCGAAGAAATAAGCAGCCCGACAAAGGAGAATCCCATGTTGAAGCAGATATGTCTCTGGACGGCCGCTATCCTGGGCGTCGGCGCCGTCGCGAACGGGCTCTATATGCTCTATTCGCCCGCAGGCTGGTATTTCGCGGTTCCCGGCGTCACCACGACGGGCCCGTTCAACCAGCATTTCATCCGCGATATCGGCTTGATCTTCCTGCTTCTCGGCGGCGCCTTTCTGTATGGCGCGGCGCGGCCGCAGCACCGTGTGACCTTTTGGGGCACGGCGACGACATGGCTGTGGGGCCATGCGCTCTTCCACTTTTGGGAGGTGGCGGTCGGCATCTGCGGGCCCGACGCGCTCGCGCGCGATTTTCCGGCGGTCACGCTGCCCGCGATCCTCGGCACGCTGCTGACGCTATGGGCCGCCGCCGATGGTCGGCGTACGTCGCGCGCGCCCTAAACCCCGTTTACCCCCGAAAAGAAGGATATTGTGATGACCCCCCGTATGAACATCTTCCAGGCCGCCCCCGACGCGATGAAGGCCATGCTGGCCGTCGAGGCCGCGGTCGACGGCTCGGGCCTCGAGCACAGCCTTGTCGAGCTGGTGAAGCTTCGCGCTTCGCAGATCAACGGCTGTGCTTTCTGCATTTACATGCACGCGACCGACGCCGTGAAGCATGGCGAGAGCGACATGCGCATCCACTTGCTCGACGCATGGCGTGAATCGCCCCTCTATAGCGACCGCGAGCGCGCGGCGCTGGGCTGGACCGAGACGCTGACCCGCGTCGCGAAGAAGGGCGCCCCCGACGCCGATTATGAACTGCTGAAGGCGCATTTCGACGACAAGGAGATCGCCTATCTGACGACCGCGATCGCCGCGATCAACTTCTGGAACAAGGTCCAGATCGGCCTGCGCGGCGTCCACCCCGTCGAACAGGCCGCGGTCGCCGCCTGACGCCGAACACCCTCGGCCGCCGGGACACAGGACCCCGTTCCGGCGGCCACCCAGCAGGAGCTGCACGATGAAACTTTATTATTGCCCCTGGGCGTGCAGCCTTGCCGCCCATATCGCGCTCAACGAAGTCGGCGATCCGTTCGACGGGGAAAGCGTCAACATCAGAACGAAGATCACCGAGACCGGGGCCGACTTCAACGGCGTGACCCCCAAGGGCTATGTCCCCGCGCTGCAACTCGACGACGGCGAGATCGTGACCGAGAATATCGCAGTACTCGACTATATCGCCGGCCGATATCCGCAGCTGGCGGTCGCTGGACCGATAGGGCGCACGCGGCTGCTCGAGGCGCTCGCCTATATCTCGACCGAGATTCACAAGAGCTACAAGCCCTTCTGGCACAATGGCCCCGCCGAGGCGAAGGCGGTTGCGAGCGCCTATATTACCGCGCGGATGCGCTACCTCGCCGACACGATGGGCGGCGACTATCTGTTCGGCGACCAGCCCACCGTGGCCGATTTCTACATCCTCGTGATGACCATCTGGGCTGACCGCTTCGGCGTCGAAGTCCCGCCCGCGCTGGCGTCGCTCACCGCACGGCTGAAAGCGCGCCCGGCCGTTGACGCGACGCTGAGGGCCGAGGGGATCGCCTGACAGGCGGCCGCCGATGCCCACGCGCCCTTTCGATTTCCCCAACGCCGCGGGCGAACTGCTGTCGGGACGGCTCGAAATCCCCGTCGGCCCGGTGCGCGCCTGGGCGCTGTTCGCGCATTGCTTCACCTGCGGCAAGGACAACAAGGCCGCGGTGCGGATCGCGCGGCGCCTTGCCGGCGTGGGAATCGGCGTGTTGCGGTTCGACTTCACCGGCCTCGGGCGCAGCGAAGGCGAATTCGGTGCGGCGGGCTTCAGCCGCAACGTCGATGACCTGACCGCAGCCGCGGCGGCGATGGCGGCGAAGGACATGGCGCCGATGCTGCTGATCGGGCACAGCCTGGGCGGTGCGGCGGTCATCGCGGCGGCGGCCTCGCTGCCCGTGGTGCGCGGCGTCGCGACGATCGCCGCGCCGTTCGAGGTCGATCATGTCCTGACCCAGTTCGATCCCGATGCGCTGGCGCGGCTCGCGCGCGAGGACAAGGCGCTGGTCACGATCGGCGGGCGCCAGTTCACGGTCGCGCGCGCGCTCGTCGACGATCTGCGCGAACAGGAACAGGGCGCCCGCATCGCCGGGCTCAGGCGGCCGCTGCTGCTGCTCCATTCGCCGGTCGACGATGTCGTCGGGATCGACAATGTCACGAGCATCTATCTGGCCGCCAAGCATCCCAAGAGCTTCGTCTCGCTCGACGGTGCCGATCATCTGCTGAGCAAGCCGCGCGATGCCGATTTTGCCGCCGACATGATCGCCGCCTGGGCCAACCGCTATGTCCCCGAACCGCTACCCACCGCGCTGAGCCGTTTCGACGCCGAGGCCGAGGAGACCGGGCTCGGCAAGTTCCAGCTCGCGATGCGCGCGGGCAAGGCGGATTTCATCGCCGACGAGCCCGAGAGCCTGGGTGGACTGGGATCGGGCCCGACGCCGTTCAACCTGCTGTCGGCGGCGCTCGCCGCCTGCACGACCATGACGCTCCGCCTCTATGCGTCGCGCAAGGGCTGGCCGGTCGAGCGCATCCGCACCGGCGTCGCGCATCGCAAGCAAGCCGCCGCCGACCAGCCCGACCTGTTCAGCCGCAGCGTCGAGATCGAAGGACCGATCGACGAGGCGCAGCGTGCCGAACTGATCGGCGTCGCCGATCGCTGCCCGGTGCATCGCACCCTCGAAACCGGGTCGCGCTTCGATCCCACCGCAGCGGGATGGGATATTCCGGCGGCTTAGTGCAGCGCGATTGCGCTTTTTCGGTTCTGCGCGGCGCCCTTCGAAAACGCTAAACTGGGGCCATCACAACTGGAGCAAACGCCATGAAAATCACGATCCTCGGTGGAACGGGCCTTATCGGCCGCCGCCTCGCCACCTTGCTCCGCGAGCAGGGCCATGACGTGACCGCCGCCGCGCGCTCGACCGGCGTCGATCTTGTCACCGGAAAAGGCCTGGCAGAGGCGGTCGCCGGGGCCGAGGCGGTTATCGACGCCTCGAACTCGGGCTATGCGCAGATCAAGGATATGGAGACATTCTTCACCGCCTCGAGCGCCAATCTGGTCGCTGCCGTGCGCGATGCCGGCGTGGGTCATCTCGTCGCGCTGTCGGTCGTGGGCGCCGACACGCTGGCCGGCGGCTATTACCACGCCAAACGAAGCCAGGAGCAGCAGATAGCGGGGGTCGAGATTCCCTATACGATCGTCCGTTCGACGCCCTTTTTCGAGTTCGTTTACAAGATCGTCGATGCGGGCGGTGAAGGCGCCTTCGTCCGCCTGCCGCCGGTGCACATGCAGCCGATCGCGGCCGACGACGTCGCGGCGGCGCTGTCACGCGTCGCACAGGCGCAGCCCGCAAACGGTGTGGTCGAGATCGCCGGGCCCGAACGTTACAGCCTGTCCGATCTCGCGCTCGAAATCCTGACCGCGAACGAGGATCCGCGCTATATCGTCGTCGATCCCGATGCGCTCTATTTCGGCGCGAGCTTTGACGGTGAGCCGCTGACGGGAACGAACCCGGAGGTCGGCAAGGTCAGCTTCGAGGACTGGCTGCGCGACTGGTTCGCTATCGCCTGACGCGCTCAGCCATATTGGCGGAGGCGGACGATCGTGTCCTCGTCGACCTGGCTGTCGTACCAGGTCATGAGCACCGATCGCAGCAGCACCTCGTTCGTCGCCTCGGCAAAGAGCGTCAGCGAAGCATGGAGCTTTTGCGCGTCGGTGTCGCCGAAAACGTCGCGCGCACTTGACTGAACGAGGCGGAAAAGCGTTTCGACGCATTCGCGGTAGCGGTTGCCGATCGGCCGGAACGCCAGATAGGCGCGCGCTTCGTCGAGTTCCGAAATCGCAAGGGCATTGGGCCCATCGGGGTCACTGCCGAGGCGCGGAAAAATGCAGTCCATATAGGGTGTGCACATCGCGCCGCGGCGCAATATGTCGAGCGCGTCGTCATAGACATCCGCCTGCGCCGCGACGAAGCGCTGAAGGTTGTACTCGTCGTTCATCGCCGCCTCCTCAGCCGGCGACGACGTCGGCATATTCGGGATGCTGACGGAAGAAGTTGACCATGAACTGGCAGCGCAGCACCGCCTTGCGGCCGGTCTGGCGTATCAGATGAAAGGCGCCGGTGGCGAGCTGGGTCGCGATGCCCATGCCCCAGAATTCGGGCGGCACCTCGGTATGGATGAGGACGAGGCGCCCTTCTTCGTCGACGCGATAATAAGCGGTGGCGGTCGACCCGTCGGGCAGGTCGAGCTCGAAACAGCGCTGGTCGGGGTTGTCGATGACTTCGGAGTCCATGATCGTTTACCTCGAAAAGAAGGAGAGACCCGGGCAGGTTACGCCGTGCCGCGCGCCGCGACAGACCCAAGGATTGGCGATGTGATTGTACCGTGGTTTAACCCGCGCGCGCGAGCGCGGGTGCGCCGTCTTCGGCCCAGGTTTCGGCAAGCGTGGCCAGTTCGCGCTTCGCGCGGGCAAGCGCGGCGGCGCGTTCGATCTCGTGCGCGAACTGCAACGGCTGGGCATCGACAAAGGACAGGTCGGCGACGCCGATGAAGCCGAAGGCGGCGCGGAGCGCGGGAGTCAGCGCGTCCATCGCGGCAAAGGGCGCCCCGGGACGAAGATCGACGCCGCGCGTCGTCAGGAATAGAGTCTTCCGTCCGTCAAGCTGACCGACGTAGCGGCCATCATCGGTCGCGACATAGGTCAGGCCGCCGCGCACGATCATATCGATAAAGCCCTTGAAGGATGCGGGCATCGTCCAATTGTGCATCGGCATCGCAAAGAGCAGCGCGTCGGCATCGAGCAGGCGCCGACACAGCGCGTCGGAGGGTGCGAGCGCGGCGCGCATCGCGTCGGTCCGTTCGTCCGCCGGCGTATAAGTGGCGGTGGTGAACGCCTCGGTGATCGGCGGCGGCGGCTCGGCCGCCAGGTCGAGATAATCGACGGCGAGCGACGGCATGTGGAAGCGGAGCTGGTCGACGAAGAAGCGCGACAGCGCGCGCGAGGTCGAATTCGCGCCTCGCGGGCTCGCATCGACATGCAATAATTTCATCTTTTCCCTCCCTGTCAGGCGGCGACTTGCGCCGGAACCTGCGCGGCGTCCGGATTCTCGACCAGCGCCGCGAGCGCGTCGCACGCCTTGTCGAGTATCGGCCGCCGCAAATTGGTCACGCACAGGACTAGCCCCGGCTGCGCCTCGGCGGGCCGGGCGTACCAGACCGACAGCGGGCACGGCGCGATGCCAAGATCGGGCGCGCGGCGCGCAATGGCGATGTCGTCGCTGCCCTTGGGCAGGTGCGCGATCACCGCGAGACCCGCGAAGGAGTCGACCGCGATTCCGGGGGCGAGCCGTGCGTGCAGATCGTCGCGGCGCTGGCGATAGAGCTCCTTCATATGGCGCAGGTGACGCAGATAATGCCCGTCGCCGAGGAAATCGGCGAGCGCGAGCTGGGTCGTCACATTGGGCGCCGGGCTGAGATATCCCGCGACCTCGCCAAAGCGCGCGGCGATCGCGAGCGGCGCGACGACGAAACCGAGGCCAAGCGTCGGGCTAATCGTCTTGCTGAAGGTGCCGATGTGGATCACGCGGCCGTTGCTGTCCTCTGCCGCCATCGCGGGCGCGGCGCGTCCGCCGAGCTGCAGTTCGCTGAGATAATCGTCCTCGATCACCCAGGCATCCTCGCGCGCCGCCCAGGCGAGCAGCGCCGCGCGTCGTTCGGGGGAGAGGGCGACGCCGGTCGGGGCCTGCTGGCCCGCGGTGACGATGGCGACCGCAGCATCGGGGGCGGCGCGAACGCCATGGTCGACGCGAATGCCCTTGGCGTCGACCGCGACCGGCACCGGCTTCAGCCCGGCGATTTCGAGCGCGCTGCGGGTGACCGGATAGCACGGATCCTCGATCCACGCGCTGCGACCATGTACCCCGAGCGCGAGCAGGGTCAGGCAGAGGCCGCTCTTGTAGCCGCTGGTCAGGATGATCTGGTCGGGGTGGCAGGAAATGCCGCGCGTGATGGCAAGGTTGGCGGCGATCTGTGCGCGCAGTTCGGGTTCGCCGCGCGGGTCGGACGGGCTCAGCGGCGCCATCGCATTGGCGCGGCAGGCACGGGTGCGAAGCCGCGCCCAGATTTTCGCGGGGAAGGCGTCCTGCGCGGGAACACCCATCTGAAACGGCAGGGGGCGCATCGAGAAGCCGCGTTCGAGATCCTGCAGCGGCCGGGGGATGTCGACCTGCTTGACCTCGACGAGCCGCGCCGGGCGCCGTTCGGCGACGCGCGTACCCGCGGCGCCGGCCGAAAAGACCAGCAGTTCGTCGGCCAGCGCTTCATAAGCTGCCTTCACCGTGCCGCGCGCGACGCCCAGTTGCGCGGCGAGGTCGAGCCAGGACGGCAGGCGCATCCCGGGGCGCAGCCGCCCTTCGAGAATTGCGGAGCGCAGCGTCCCGGTGATCTGGGCGGTAATCGGTGTCGGTTGCGACCGATCGATTGCGAAGCCGACCCGTCCGGGCTCCCATGGTGCATTCATTTCGTCACCTCATGGTACTGTGAAAAGCCTCTCGATGTCGCCGAGGCTAAGTCCGCGGCACCGACGCTGTCGAGACGGGGGTCACCTATCCAATGGTTCAGGGTGGTCTCTCTCGCCGTTTAGGCCGGCCGCCAATTTCCGGGCCTTTCGGCCCCATATATGGGCTTGGTACAGTCAGCCTGTCGTCTCTCGCGCCTAACCAGCGCTACGCCAACGGCTATCCTGTCCGCACCAACGGGCCGAACATCGGCCGAATGAGGAGGATCGCGACATGGACGAGCGCAGGACGGCGGTCAGCCGTGAGAAGATATTGCACGCGCTCTACGAAGCCTCCGAGCTCGAGCAGAATCTGATGTGCACCTATCTCTACGCCGCCTTCAGTCTGAAGGATGGCGAGGGGGAAGGGCTCAGCGACGCCGAGGCCGAAGCGACGGCGCGCTGGCGGCGCGCGATCCTCGACGTCGCGATCGACGAGATGAGCCATTTGGTCGCAGTGTGGAACCTTACCGCGGCGCTGGGCGGCGCGCCGCATTTCGGGCGGGGCAATTTCCCGATCGAGCCGGGCGCGCTGCCCGCCGGGATCGCGGTGCGGCTGGCGCCGTTCGGCTCTGCGGTCATCCAGCACTTCATCTTCCTCGAACGCCCCGAAACGTCGGACGAGCCCGATGGCGAGGGCTTTGCGGTGGCCGAAGCCCGGACGCGTACGCCCGTCGCACCGCGCCTGACCCCGGCAGGCTATGACTATGCGACGATCGGCGAATTCTATCAGACGATCGAGTCCGATTTGCGCGCGCTGGCGGAAGCGATCGGCGAGGATGCTCTGTTCTGCGGCGATCCCGCATTGCAATTGTCGCCGGCCGAGGTGTCCCTGAAGGGCGCGCAGCCGGTGACCAATCTAGAAAGCGCGCTTGCCGCGCTCTGCGAGATTGTCATCGAGGGCGAGGGCGCGCCATCCGATCGCGCCAGTTCTCATTTTCAGCGCTTCCTGACCGTGCGTTCGGAAATGGACGCGCTTGCGGCCGCAAACCCCGGCTTTGCCCCGGCGCATCCCGCTGCGGTCAATCCGGTGCTGCGCAAGCCGCCGCGGCCCGAAGGCAAGGTGTGGGTCGAGGATGCGGCGGCCGTCGCAGCGGTCGACCTTGCCAACGCCATTTACGTGCTCGCGCTACGCCTGCTTGCGGGCGCCTTTGCGCTGCCGCGGCCGCATCCCGACAAGGCGCTCTACATCGGCTGCGCGATCGGGTTGATGCACGCGCTGACCGCGGCCGCCGAGCGCGCGGCGCGGCTACCCGCTGGGCCGTCGAATCCAGGATGCAATGCCGGCGTGTCCTTCACCGCGCTGCGCGAAGCCGCGTCGCTGCCGCAGGGCGCGAGCGCGCGCCACCTCTATCTCGAACGCGTTGAGGAACTGGGAGCGGTGGCGGCCGCGATGGACGGCGACGATCCGCGCTGCGCGCGCGCCGCGCGCATCTTGCAGAAACAGGCGGAACGGCTGCGCGCCGCTCCGGTGATGGACATTGGGGCGCCCGCTGCCGCACCGCCGACGACGGCGCCGGTGCAGCCCGCCGCATCGCTGCCCGCCGGTTCGATCGACCGCGCCGAGGGCAAGGATGTCACCGTCAGTTTCGCGGGCAAGCGCTGCATCCACGGGCGCGTCTGCGTGACCCAGGCGCCCGCAACCTTCCTCGCCAATGTCGATGGCGCGTGGATCGTGCCCGATGCGACCGATGCCGAGATAGTGTGCGGCATCATCCGCCAATGCCCGTCGGGTGCATTGACCTATGAGCGGCGCGACGGGCAGGTCGAACCGGTGCCACCCGCCAACCTTGTGACGCTCCGCGAGAACGGTCCCTATGCGGTGCGCGCCGACATGATCCTCGACGGTGCGCGGGTCGGTTACCGCGCGACGCTCTGCCGCTGCGGCGCGTCGAAGAACAAACCCTTCTGCGACAAATCGCACAAATATGCGGGTTTCGAGGCGACGGGTGAGCCGCCGAGCAAGAAGGACCTGCCCCAGCTTGTCGTCCGCGATGGTCCGCTTGCGATCGATCCCGAAATCGACGGGCCGCTGCTGGTCAAAGGCAATCTGGAGATCGTCAGCGGCACCGGCCGCTCGATCGCCTGCATCCAGCGCGCGCGCCTCTGCCGCTGCGGAGCCAGCAGCACCAAGCCCTTTTGCGACGACACCCACCGCAAGATCGGGTTTCGCAGTGGCTGAGAGCGGCGCGGCGCCTTACCCTCGCGAATGGGGGACGTTTATGATATGCTGGTTTCGGTCGAAATGCGTGGGGCGTGTTGACCGGCGCCCGCACATGCGGGATGCCGCTCGCTCTGCATTTCAGAGGGGCCAGTGATGATCAGCGCCACCGTCAACGAGGAACCACCCGTCGTCCTGATCGTCGATGACGATGTCGACGCTGTCTCTTATACACATCTGACGCTGCCGACGAAGCTAGAAGTGTAG
>CAUUIU010000098.1:0-9471 GCA_963545025.1 uncultured Sphingopyxis sp.
CATCATATTTCCCCCTCTGTCTTCCCGGTCTTCGGAGGACGTTATCGCTTGAGCACGAACTCGGCGCGCAGCACCAGCCCCTTGATACCGTCATGCCGGCAGTCGATTTCCTGATCGTCGCCGGTCAGGCGGATCGACTTGATCACCGTACCGACCTTCAGCGTCTGGCCCGCGCCCTTGACGGTCAGATCCTTGACCAGCACGACGGAATCGCCTTCGGCGAGCAGGTTGCCAACGGCGTCGCGCACCTCGGGGCCTGCCGCTGCGGTTGCCGCCCGGTTGCGCGCTTCGCCGGCGGACAGCCATTCGCCGCTGGCCTCGTCATAGACATAGTCTTCATCGTCTGTGTTCATTGCCTTCCCCTGCGCCTCGGCGTGCCGCGGGTCAATCGGCCTTGGCATCTCGCGAATCCATGATAGGTTTCTTCCTGAAACGAAAAATCGGGCTAAGAAACTGGGAGAGTCGGGATGCATGATCTGGTGATACGCGGCGGCACGGTCGTCGACGGTTCGGGCGGCCAGCCCTTTGTCGCGGACGTCGCGATTGACGGCGACCGTATCGTCGCGGTCGGCGAAAGTCTCGGCGCGGGCCGCGAGGAGATCGACGCGTCCGGAAAAATTGTCACCCCCGGCTTCGTCGACGTCCACACCCATTATGACGGGCAGGCGACGTGGGACGCCGAAATGGCGCCGTCGAGCTGGCACGGCGTCACCACCGTCGTCATGGGCAATTGCGGCGTCGGCTTTGCTCCCGCCAAGCCCGACCGCCATGAATGGCTGATTTCGCTGATGGAAGGCGTCGAGGATATCCCCGGCACCGCGCTCGCCGAAGGCATGTCGTGGGACTGGGAGACTTTCCCCGAATATATGGACGCGCTCGAAAAGCTGCCGCGCACCGTCGATGTTGCCTGCCACGTCCCGCACGGCGCCGTCCGCGCCTATGTGCTCGGCGACCGCGAGAAGCCGGGCGCGATCCCGACCGACGACGACATCGCCGAAATGTCGCGCATCGTCGAGGAAGGCGTCCGCGCCGGTGCGCTCGGTTTTTCGACCAGCCGCACCGTGCTCCATAAGTCGATCGACGGCGAACTCGTCCCCGGCACCACCGCGACCGCCGAGGAGCTGATCGCGATCGGCCGCGCGATGGGGCGCGTCGGTTACGGCGTGTTCGAAATGGCGAGCGACATGAAGCGCGAGTGGAACGAGTTTCAGTGGATGGGCGATTTGAGCCGCGAAACCGGGCTGCCGGTGACCTTCGCCGCACTTCAGTCGATCGCCAAGGAATTGCCGCTCGAAGAGCAGATTGCCGAAATGCGCCGCCAGAATGCGACCGGCGCGAACATCGTCGCGCAGATCGCGCTGCGCGGCAACGGCATCATCATGGCGTGGCAGGGGACGGTGCATCCCTTCCGCTTCAAGCCGGCGTGGAACGAGATCATCGACCTGCCGTGGGACGAGCAGCTCGCGAAATTGAAGGACCCGGCATTCAAGGCGCGGATGATCGACGAAGCCAATGTCTGGCCCGAAAGCGATATCCTCGATTTCCTGATGGTCGTCGCCGAGGGCTGGCCGGTCCATTTCGAGATGGATCCCGATTTCAACTACGAACCGCGGATGGACGAAAGCATCATGGCGCGCGCCGCCGCGGCGGGGGTGTCGCCGGCCGAATATGCCTATGAGCTGCTGATGAAGGACGATGGCAAGGGCTTCATCTATTTCCCGATCCTCAACTACCGCGACGGCAACCTCAATTTCCTCGAGGATCTGCAGGCGTCGGACGACACGGTGAACAGCCTGTCCGACGGCGGCGCGCATTGCGGGACGATCTGCGATGCGGCGAGCCCGACCTTCATGCTCCAGCATTGGGTGCGTGACCGCAAAGGCCATCGCATCGCACTTGAGCATGCGGTGAAGCGTCAGTGCCGCGACACCGCGTTGCTTTATGGGCTCGAGGATCGCGGCGTGCTCGCGCCCGGCTATCTCGCCGACGTCAATGTCATCGACATGGATGCGATCAAGCTCGGCAAGCCCTGGCTCGCCTTCGACCTGCCCGCGGGCGGCAAGCGCCTGCTGCAAAAGGCCGACGGCTATGTGGCGACCGTGAAGTCGGGGGTCGTCACCTTCAAGCATGGCGAAATGCAGGGTCCGACGCCCGGCGGCGTGATCCGCGGCCCGCAGCGCGTCGAAATGGCAATGGCGGCCGAATAAGAGTCCGGCCAATCTGGGCGGCGGCGCGGGCTCAAGTCAGCGCCGCCGCTGTCTTTTCAACGTCCGCTACGCCGCTGTAGGCATGAAAAGACAGACGCAACGTCGTCCTGCGAAAATCGGCGCGGAGGTTGTTACGGTCGAGCGCGTCGGCGACGCGCGGCTGATCGGCACCGGTATCGATGCACAACGTGCCGCCCACGTCACCTGTTGGCCAGCGCCATTGCGGGGTCTTCGGCTCGAGCGCTTGGCGCAGCATCGTTTGCAGTTCCCGATTGTGCGCCCGAACGGCGTCGATTCCGATCGCCGCGATCTCGTCGATTCCCGCCGTCGACAGCACGAACGGCGCGACATCGGGCGTTCCGCCCCACCAGCGCCGCGCGTCGGGCGCGTAGCGGAAATCGCGGATATCCATTTCGAATGGATTTTCGTGGCTCCACCAGCCGCGTTCCATCGGGTCGAGCGCGGTGCGGTCGTGCGGCGCGACCCATAGCCATGCCGCGCCGGGGCCGCCGCACAGCCATTTGACGCTGGTGCCGAGCACGGCGTCGACGCCCCATGCCGACGGGGTCGCCGGCACGATGCCGACCGACTGCGCGCAGTCGGCGATGCAGCGCGCGCCAGCCGCCTTCGCGGCTGCCGCAATGGCTGCCATGTCGGTGAGAGCGCCGCTGTTCGAGCTGACGTGCATTGCGATGACGAGCGCAACATCGTCGTCGAGTGCGGCGGACCAGTTCGCGACGTCGCGAACATCCGCATCGTCGGGCAGGTAGCGCGTCTTCCATCCCGCCGCAGCCAGCCCGCTCGCGAGATAGCCGATCGTCGGGAAGGCGCTCGGCGCGAGAAGGATCGTGCGGCGGTCGGTCGCTTTGCCGAGCGCCGAGATATAGCGCGACAGCCCCGCGCTGACATTGGTCGCGGGGCAAAGGTCGCGGGGCTCCACGCCGATCAATCCCGCCAGCGCTGCGCGCCATGCGTCGATCGCGTCGAGCCAGTGCGGCCAGGCTTCACCCGTCTCGCGCCACGGCTGAAGCATCTTGTCGCGGAGCAGCGCCTCGGCCGCGCGTGGCTGGCACCCGACGCTATGGCTTTTCAGATAGACGGCGCCGGGCGGGAGGTGGAAACGCTCGGCGACCGCTTCCGGCAGCAGCGCCCTGGTCACAGTCCGCTGCCGTGCCCGGCAGGCGAATGGCCGCTGATGCTGTCGCGCTTCACGCCATATTCGGCGCCCCAGCGGTCGGTCATATCGGCGCGGATATCCCAGAGCTCGGGAAAGAAGCGATGCCGCGCGCCCGCGTTGAGCAGCTCGACCGGGCGGCCCTTCAGCGACTTCGACCCCATGCCGATCGAGCGGTGGATGAGGTAGATGTGATGCGCGCGGAAGATCTGGAACAGTTCGTCGAATTCGATCAGCGCCTCGGCAACCATATAGGCGTCGTCATGCTTGTAGCCGGTGTCATAGATGTCGGCGACCGTGCGTGCCGTCGGTTCCAGATAGGCGGCTTTGTAGCGTGCCCACAAAGGTTGAGGCAGGGTGAGCAGCAGCTGGAACCCGGGGCTTTCCTGTCCCGACCCGTTGCCGAGCTGGAGCCGGATCGACTGATAGTCGAAGGGGCTCATCGTCTCCAGCAACGACAGCTGGTCGGTCATCATCCGCATGATCCGGTTCACCCGGTCGAACAATGTGAGGACGCGCATCGTCTCGCCCGCCGCCATATGACCGTCGATTTCGACGAGGGTGAAGGCCATCAGCTTCATCCACAATTCCTCGACTTGATGGACGATCTGGAACTGCAATTCGTCGGGGGTGCAAAGCGCGGCGAGCGGCTTCTGGCATTCAAGCAGGCGATCGACCGCCAGATAGACGCCATAATCCTTCATGTCGGGCGTCTCGATACGGCGGTGGGCTTCGGTCTTGTCGAGCATGATCTGCTCCTTTGGCTATTCGGCATGGATGACGGACGGCGCGGAGGCGCGCCGATCGGTCAGTCGCGCGGCGCCACGCCCGCGGGCGGTCGCCGCGGCGATCCGGCCTGACCCAGCCATAGGAGAAGGGCCGCGCGCTTCATCGCGCGAGCAATTCCGCCGGCAGCGTCGGTTCGCTGATAATCTTTGCCATGCGGCGCCACATTTCCTCGCGCGACGGTTTCCCGCGCTCGATATAGCTGCGAACGATCGCCTCGCCGAGCCCGTAATTGATCACATAGCTACGATACTGGTCGGTGAAGCTCACCGATTGCTCGGCGCGCTTGGGTGAGACGAGCAGATATTTCTGGGTGAGCGCGACCGCGGTCGGCCGGTCGATTTCGCCGTCGAGATATTGCTGCGCGATCGTCAGCCGCGCCCCCGACGCGCGCTTGATCGCTTTAAGCAGCTGCCAGTAGCGGTCGTCGGACGGCACCGCGATCTCGGCGATCGGCATGAGGACGTCGCGCTCGGTGTCGGCCTTGCTGCTTTCGGGGAAGGCGAGGTCGATGCCGTAATTGGCAGTGCCCTCGGCGATCAGGCTTTGCGGACTGTAGAGCGGGTAGACGCTGAACTCGGCCCAGCCGCGTTCTTTGACCAGCTTTTCCTCCAGCTTCATGTTGAGAAGATGGTGGCCCGGATAGCCTTCGTGGCAGCCCAGATCGAGCGCACGCGACAGGCGGATTGGCAGGTCGGTGTTGACCTGGATCAGGCTGTGAAAGCCGCCTTGGTAATAATTATAGCCGCTCCAGCTCTTGCCGGTGACGAACTCGAGCCGGAAGCTCTCGCCTTCGGGCATCGGGATATGCGCCATGCTGCGCCCGCGGCAGCGCGCGATCGCGGCGTCGAACGTCTTTTGCAATCGCTCCTTGGGGATGGTGAAGGCATCGAGATAGGCCTCGACACGATCGGCCAGCGCGCCCTCGCCGGGAACCAGCGCCCCGATCTTCGCCAGTTCGCCGTCATAGCTCGCGAGCGGCTTCAGCCGCGGCCGGACGCCGAACAGGCGCTCGGCCTCGTCGGCGAAAGCGAAGCGCGTGCCCTGCATCATCATGAGCCGCGTTTCGGCGGCGCGGAGCTGCGCGCGCAGGAACGCGGCGCGGCGGCGTTCGAGCGGATCGGGAATGCGCCGCGCGGCAAGGTCGATTTGCGCCATCAGGTCGCGCGTCGCCGCGAGCAATGCCGCCTTGTCGCGCGGCGCGGACTCTACCGCTTTCTTGAGGTCGGGCGGGCCATAATAAGCGTCGATATAGCCGTCCTCGTGCGTCCCGATCTCGAGCGTCAGGCGCAGATAGGCGGCGGCGATCTCGCCCAATGCTTGGGTCGATGCGGGCGTACGGCGCACGTCGATGGTGGCGACTTCGGCGGTGCCGGCGGGCGGTTTGGTCGCGCTCGTGGCGCAACCGGACAGGGCGGCGATCAGCGACAGGGCAATCAGTTTGTGCATCAAGCCGCTATACCGCCGCTTTCCGACGTGTCACGCACATCGCCATCGGCGGCGATCTCCGCCTCGCTTTCGCGCTCGATCGCGTCATGGTCGGGATGCAGGGGAGCGAAACGCAGCACGGCATAGCCGAGCAGCGCCGACAGCAGCGACCCCATCAATATGCCGATCTTCGCTTCCTCGACCAGCAGCGGTTTGCCCGGAAAGGCGAGGCCGCCGATGAACAGGCTCATCGTAAAGCCGATGCCGCACAGCATCGCGACGCCATAGACCTGCAGCCAGGTCGCACCGCGGAGCCGGCCGGCGATGCCGAACCGGACCGCCAGCCAGACGCTGCCGAAAATGCCGACCTGCTTGCCGATAAACAGCCCCGCGGCGATGCCGAGCGGAAGTGGCGCGACAATCTGTGCGGCGGTCAGCCCGCTTATATCGACCCCGGCATTGGCGAACCCAAACAGCGGCACGATCGCAAAGGCGACCCAGGGATGGAGCGCATGCTCCAGCCGGTGAAGCGGCGAGGCGGCGCTGTCCGGTGCACCCGAGGTGCGCTCGAACGGGATCGCCATCGCCGCGAGCACCCCGGCAATCGTGGCGTGCACGCCCGAAAGGAGCATCGCGTACCAAAGAATCGCGAAGAGCAGCAGATAGAGCGCCAAGCTCTTCACGCCCATGCGGCCCGCGGCGAACATGACGGCAAGGATCGCCGCCGCAGCACCGAGCGCCACAAGATTGATCTTGGCCGTGTAGAAAAGCGCGATGATCGCGACCGCGCCCATATCGTCGACGATGGCGACGGTAACGAGGAACAGCTTGAGCGAGGTGGGCGCGCGCCGGCCAAGCAGCGCGAGGACGCCCATGGCGAAAGCGATGTCGGTTGCGGCAGGGATCGCCCAGCCCTGCGCCAGCCCCGGGCTGCTGCCGGAAAATCCCATATAAATCAGCGCAGGCACCGCCATCCCCGCCGCCGCCGCGATAAACGGCAGCCGCCGCCGGTCCCAGCTCGCCAGCCGTCCGTCGACGAACTCGCGCTTGATCTCCAGCCCGACGAGCAGGAAGAAGATCGCCATCAGCCCGTCGTTGATCCACAAATGGATCGTCATCGGCCCGAGCTTGTCGGTGAGCACCGGACCGGTCACGGCGTGAATCGCGTCGTGATAGGTGGCGCCGAGCGATGAATTCGCGACAACAAGCGCCAATATGGCTGCAAAAATCAGCAGCATTCCGCCCGCGCTTTCGCTTTCGAGAAAGTCGCGCAATGCGGAACGCGGGGCGGAAATACTGGACATAAGGCGATGGGTGACCGGATATTCGAAGGGGATGGAGCGCGACTTTTCTAGCGCGGTGCAGGCCGCGCGTCATCTTTACAAAAGCGATGTCATGATTACCCACCCTTTGCTTTAGGCGGCACGATGCCGCCGCACAGGGGGCGGAGCTGGCGGGGGTGGAGCTTTCGACCGCGTGGCTGGAATGGCTGGTGCTGGGCGCGGGCCGCGAACTGATGCTGTTCGCGTCGGTCGGCATCCTGCTGATCGGGCTCGACGATCTCCTTTTCGACGCCTTGTGGCTCGGCTCGCGCCGCCCCAGTCCTTCCGCGCCGGCGCAGCGGCTCGACGGCCGGATTGCGGTCTTCATTCCAGCGTGGGAAGAGGCGGATGTCCTTTCGGCGACCGTACAGCGCGCGCTCGCAGCGTGGGCGGGTGAGGATTTCCGGCTCTATGTCGGATGCTACCCCAACGACGCTACCACGATCTTCTCCGTATCGGGGCTCGTGGCGCGCGACGTCCGCCTGCGCCTCGTTATCGGCGAGGAGGAAGGCCCGACGACCAAAGGCGATAATCTCAACCGCTTGTGGGCCGCGTTGGGTGAGGATGAACGCGCCGAAGGCATGCGCTTCGCCGCGATTGTCCTCCACGACGCCGAGGATCATGTCCATCCCGAGGAACTGGCGCTGTATCGCTGCCATTTGAGCGATCACGCGATGGTTCAAATCCCCGTCGTGCCGCTCGTCAGCCGTGGGTCGCGGTGGATCGGCGGCCATTATGGCGACGAATTCGCCGAAGCCCATGGCAAGGAGCTGACGGTGCGCTCGCAGCTCGGTCTGCCGGTCCCGTCGGCCGGCGTCGGCTGCGCGCTGACCCGAAGCGCCTTGGCGCTGCTCGCGATCGAACGCGGCGGCCAGCCGTTTCGCGCTGACAGCCTGACCGAGGACTATGAGGTCGGCATGCTGATCGGTGCTTATGGCCTCGGGACGGTCTTTGTCGATGTATCGGGAGTGCGCGGCGATCGCATCGTGTCGCGTGGCGAGTTTCCCGGGCGGGTCGATGCCGCAATCCGGCAGAAAGCGCGCTGGATCGCCGGCATCGCGCTCGCGGGTTGGGATCATCTGGGCTGGCCGGGTTCGCGGAGCGCAGGAACGCCGCCCGGCGGCGCCCATAACTGGTTGGCACGCTGGATGTTGTGGCGCGACCGGCGGGCGCCGCTTGCGGCGGCCGTCCTGCTCGCGGCCTATGCGGGCGCCTTCTTCTCGGCCTTGGGCTGGCTGGGTCAGGCGCTGCTGGGCTGGCAAACCCCGGAAATCGGCGAAGCCATGCGTCTGCTTGTCGGAATCGATGCCATGCTGCTGCTCTGGCGGCTGGGGATGCGGAGCTATTTCACCGCGCGCTGGTACGGCACGCGGCAGGCGATGTGGTCGCTGCCGCGTGCCTTTGTCGCCAACGTCATCGCGATCCTGTCGGCGCGGCGCGCGGTGACGCTCTATTGGCAGATGCTCCGGTCGGGACAGGTCGTGTGGGACAAGACCGACCATGCCAAAGGCGAAACGATGCCCGAGCCGATGCCTTGGCCGGTGATGCGCCGATGATGGCGCGATCGTCGGGGCCTGTTGCAAGCGGCGCGCCGGCGCTGCGCTTCCTGTTCCTTTGCCTTGGCGGCTGGACGTTGCTGCGCGGGCTGATGCTTTGGGACCCGTCGCTTCCTGACGCGCCCCATCCCGCACGGCCACGCTGGTATTCGCCATCACCCTTGGCGATTGCGACTGCTCCAGCGCGCCCCGCCCATGATGACGTGTCGTCGCCGGGAAGGGCGAATTTCGTGACCGAAGCATACCAGGATATTGATATCAGAGCGAAAAGCCCGGCTCGCCGCGGCGGTCAAGTGGACGCCGATCGTCACCGGCTCAGGCTTTCCCTGATGGCGCCTTTCCTGCAGCCTGGCGCTATGCGCGCCGGCGCGGTGCCTACGCGAGAGACCTGGTGGATATCCCCCCCAACTGCCGTGCCGCCGGGACGCGGAAAACCCTTCTGGATGCAGCGACAGATGGCCGGCTGGTCGCTCGGGTCCTGGGTTTTCCTGCGCGAGGGGTCGGGCGCCGCGCCGGGGGGGATCGCCGACGGTGGGCAGATCGGCGGCAGTCAGGCCGGAATGCGCCTGTCCTATGGTATCGACGCGACGGGGCGGGCACGCGCCTATGGCCGCGCGACGATCGCGCTGCGCGCGCTGCGGCAGCGCGAGGTCGCGCTGGGACTGACCTATGCGCCCGTCGCCCATCTGCCGGTCGATATTGCCGCCGAACGGCGGATCGCGGTTGGGCGCGACGGGCGTAACGCTTTTGCGGTCATGGCCGTCGGCGGGGTCGGCGACGTGGAATTACCCGCCGGTTTCCGGCTCGATGGCTATGCGCAGGCGGGCATCGTCGGCATGCGAGCGCGCGACGGCTTTGCCGACGGAGCGATCGTCGTCGACCGGAGGCTCGGTGCGGACGAGCGCACGTCGCTGCGGCTCGGCGCCATTGCTGCGGGCGCGGTGCAGCCCGGGGCCTGTCTCTTATACACATCTGACGCTGCCGACGAAGCTAGAAGT
>CAUUIU010000099.1:0-9449 GCA_963545025.1 uncultured Sphingopyxis sp.
GATCGCTCAGTGTCTCGTGGGCTCGGAGATGTGTATAAGAGACAGGAAGAAGAACAGCATACCGCGCTCGGGCAATGCGCTGCGAAAGGGAAGCGCGCGGCAGTCGATCTGCGCGAGGAAATGGAGCGGCGTCCCGTCCGCCATGCGCGGCCATTCGATCGCGGGCGGCAGCGCAGGCAAGCCGCCGAACTTGCTCTTCGTCGCGGCGGCAGCGAACGGCGGATAGGGCCGGTGCAGCAAGACCGCATCGCGGCGATGCCGCGCGAGCATGCCGGCGATTTTCGCGTCCGAATCCATGCACATCTCCCCCACGCGGAGTTTCACGCTTTCGATGCTCTCAGCAAGCGAACTTTCGCCGGTGGTTTCAGCTTTGGGGTGGGCAGCTGCCTTTTCCTAAAGTCCGAAATATCGTGCTCGGACAAATCTACCGAGGTAGAAGCCTGCGATAGCTCCTAACGACGGCCAAAGAGGTCCAAACAGGAAGTCCAGTCCGCTCGTAGAACGGAGGTTTTCTGGGTGCTGGCTCTGCCATCTGCTTATGTAGGCTATCATGGCGATTGGAACCGGCAATAAGGCCAAGCAGCCAATCTTGTGGCTTGGGATTACCATGCCCGCAAAGAAACCTGCAACGAGGCCGATGACTAGAAGAGCTTCAATCCCGAGCACACGATCTTTTTAGGTGTCATAATCAATGTCCGCAACCGGTCGACCCCGGACAGGTTGCTCTGCTATGCCAAGTGAACGACTATGTCGGGACCATCATAGGCGTTGTCGCTCGGCCAAAGAAAATCTCCGAAGTGCGCGTGATCCCAAAGTTCAAACTCTTGCGTTTCGCGCGCGCATTTCGCCAGAAATTCGGACAGCTTTAGCATCTCGGACGGGCTCAGGTATAAAGTTGCCTCTGAAAGGCGACCCACACCATCGTTCGGGGAATACCGCTCGCTTGTGTCAGGTGTGCCAAACAGCTCCATCTTCACTCATCCTGACTTGCCTACTGCGAGCGGCAAATAGTTCGATAGGTCGAACAGGTGGTTAATGGCCAGTTCCGGTCGTCAGCCAACCAAAGCTTCACCCCAGCACCCAGCTCCGCCGCGGATAACCCTGCGCCCAGAGCAGCGCGGTCAGGTCATGGTGGCGGATCACTGCCGCCGCCGCTTCGGCCGCGGCCGCATGCGGATGGTACGCGACGCCCAGCCCCGCCGCGGTGATCATCGGAATGTCGTTCGCGCCGTCGCCGACCGCCAGCGTCTCGGCGAGCGGGATGCCATGCTTCGCCGCCTCGCGCTTCAGCGTCGCCTCTTTCGCATGTTTGTCGACGATCGGTTCGGCGACCTTCCCGGTCAGCTTGCCGCCCTCGATCTGCAATTCGTTCGCGACCACCGTGTCGAACCCGATCGCCTCGCCCACCGGGCCCGCAAACGCCGTGAAGCCGCCCGTCACCAGCACCGAATGCGCGCCATGTGCCTTCATCGTCTGGACGACGGTGCGCGCGCCGCGGGTCAGCTTCACCCGCTCCATGCGGCATTCGGTCAGCACCCCCTCGGCCATCCCGCCGAGCAGCGCGACGCGTTCGATCAGCGCGCCGCGGAAATCGACCTCGCCGCGCATCGCTTTCGCGGTGATCGCCGCGACCTCGTCCTTGATCCCGGCATAGTCGGCGAGCTCGTCGATACATTCGACCGTGATCATCGTCGAATCCATGTCGGCGACGATCAGCTTCTTGGTGCGGTCGCCGAGCGGCTGCACCACGACGTCGAGCGCGCCATGGTCCATCAGCGCCAATTCCTTGCGCGCGCTGACCAGGCTGCCGTGAAAGACGATATCGGCGGCGTCGCCCACATCGAGCCAGTGCGGCGCGCCGACATCGTGCCCCGTTGCATCGAGCCGGTCGATCGCCTCGCGAACCACCTCGTCGGTCAGCTTTCCGGCTGCTATCAGCGTCGCGACGAACATGGCATCTCCTTCTTTCTTTACCGCGAACACGCGGCCGCCCGTGGCACTTATCGCCGGACCGACCGCGAGCGGCAAGAGCGCTTTGGCGGTAGCACTCGCGAAATCGCTCGGGAACGGGACGGTCGTCAACGCCGACGCCAGCCAGGTCTATGCCGACCTCGCGATCCTCTCGGCGCGCCCGACCGGCGAAGAGATGGAAGGCATACCCCACCGCCTCTTCGGCCATGTCGACGCCGCCGAGGCGCATAACGCCGCGCGCTGGGCGGACGAAGCGCGTGGCGTCATCGCCGACGCGCATGCAGACGGACAGATTCCCATCCTCGTCGGCGGCACTGGCCTCCACATGCGCACGCTGCTCCAAGGCATCGCGCCGGTGCCCGAGATCGACCCCGATATTCGCGAGGCGGTCCGCGCGCTCCCCGTCGCCGACGCCCATGCCGCGCTCGCCACCGCCGACGCGGGGGCCGCCGCGCGCCTGAACCCCGCCGACACCACCCGCGTCGCGCGCGCGCTCGAAGTCGTGCGTTCGACCGGCCGCACCCTCGCCGACTGGCAGCGGGCGATCGAGGGCGGCATCGCCGACCAGATAGCCCTCACCCCGTTGATCCTCCTGCCCCCGCGCGACTGGCTGCGCGATCGCTGCGATGCGCGCCTCGTCCAGATGTTCGAACGCGGCGCGATCGAAGAGGTCGAAGCCCTGCTCGCGCGCGGCCTCGACCCCGACCTTCCCGCGATGCGCGCGATCGGCGTGCCGCAGATCGCAAGCCATCTGCGCGGCGAGGTGTCGCGCGCCGATGCGCTCGAGCAGACCCAGGCCGCGACGCGCCAATATGCAAAGCGCCAATATACGTGGTTTCGCAACCAGCCGCCTGCCGATTGGCCGCGTCACACAGAGTCACTAAACAACGATTATATCAATGATTTAGCAATAATATTACGTGATAGACTGTTGACAGGATAGAATCATACACCTATTGCCCGCACCCTGTTGCAGCGCACAAGCGCTGCCCTTTTTGTTTCGGAAGGAGTTTCGTCGTGACGGAAATGAGTGGTGCCGACATGGTGGTTCAGGCGCTGGTCGACCTCGGGGTCGATACGGTGTTCGGCTATCCGGGCGGCGCGGTCCTTCCCATCTATGACGCGCTCTACAAACACCCGACGATCAAGCACATCCTCGTCCGCCACGAACAGGCGGCAACGCACGCGGCCGAAGGCTATGCGCGCTCGACCGGCAAGCCCGGCGTCGTGCTCGTCACCTCGGGCCCCGGCGCGACCAACGCCGTCACCGGCATCACCGACGCGCTGCTCGACTCCATCCCGATGGTCGTGCTCACCGGGCAGGTGTCGACCGCCCTCATCGGCACCGACGCCTTTCAGGAATGCGACACGGTCGGCATCACGCGCCACTGCACCAAGCATAATTATCTCGTCATGGACCCCGACCGCCTCGGCCCGATCCTGCACGAGGCGTTCCATATCGCGACGCACGGCCGCCCCGGCCCGGTCGTGATCGACATTCCGAAGAATGTGCAGGTCGCGACGGGCGAATATGTCGTGCCCGAAAAGATCCAGCACAAAAGCTATCGTCCGCAGGTCGAACCCGACGCCGATGCGATTGCACAGGCGATCGACATGATCGCCGCGGCCGAGCGCCCGATCTTCTACACCGGCGGCGGCGTGATCAACGCCGGCCCCGATGCCAGCGCCGCGCTGCGCCAGCTCGTCTCGCTCACCGGCGCGCCCGTTACCTCGACCTTGATGGGCCTCGGCGCCTTCCCCGCCGACGATCCGAAGTGGCTCGGCATGCTCGGCATGCACGGCACGTACGAGGCCAATATGGCGATGAACCGCGCCGACCTGATCATCGCGGTGGGCGCGCGCTTCGACGACCGCGTCACCGGCCGCCTCGACGCCTTCTCGCCCGATTCCAAGAAGATCCACATCGACATCGACCGCAGCTCGATCAACAAGATCGTGCCGATCGACCTCGCGGTGGTCGGCGACGCCGGCCGCGCGCTCGATGCGCTGATCGCGGCCTGGCAGGACAAGGGTCACACGGCGCGCGACCTTGGCGAGTGGTGGCGCCGTCTCGACGGCTGGCGCGCGACGCGCTGCCTCGACTTCCCCGAAAAGAAGGACGCCGACGCAGCCGTCATGCCGCAGCGCGCGGTGAAGGCATTGTTCGACGCCACGCGCGGCCGCGACCCGATCATCACCACCGAGGTCGGCCAGCACCAGATGTGGGCGGCACAGCATTTCGGCTTCTCGGCCCCCAATCGCTGGCTCACCAGCGGCGGGCTCGGCACGATGGGTTACGGCTTCCCCGCCGCCGTCGGCGCGCAGATCGCGCACCCGAACCGCCTCGTCATCTGCATCGCGGGCGAAGCCTCGCTGCAGATGAACATCCAGGAAATGGGCACGGTCAGCCAGTACCGCCTGCCGGTGAAGATCTTCATTCTCAACAATGAGTGGATGGGCATGGTTCGCCAGTGGCAGGAACTGACCTATGAAAGCCGCTATTCGAACAGCTATTCGGACAGCCTCCCCGATTTCGTGAAGCTCGCCGACGCCTATGGCTGGACGGGCCTGCGCATCGACAATCTCGGCCAGCTCGAGGATGGCATCAAGACAATGATCGAGACCCCGGGACCGGTGATCGTCGACTGCCGCGTCGCGCAGCTCGCCAACTGCTTCCCGATGATCCCCTCTGGCGCGGCGCACACCGAAATGCTCCTCCAGCCGAGCGACGTCACCGGCACGATGGACGACGAAGCCAAGGCACTGGTGTAATCACATGAAAATCAAAACCGAAGCCGGCGAGCGTCATGTGCTCGCCATCACCGTCGATAACGAGGCGGGCATTCTCGCCAAGATCACCGGGCTCTTCTCGGCGCGCGGCTATAATATCGAGAGCCTGACCGTCGCCGACATCAGCGCCGATCATGCGCTGTCGCGCATCACCATCGTCACCTCGGGCCCGCCCGCGGTGATCGACCAGATCATCGCCCAGCTCGACCGCCTCGTCCCCGTGCACAAGGTCGTCGACCTCACCGACGCGGGCGAGACGCATGTCGAACGCGAGATCGCGCTGGTGAAGGTCGCGGGCAGCGGCGACAAGCGCATCGAGGCGCTGCGCATGGCCGACGTCTTCCGCGCCAAGGTCGTCGACACGACGCTCACCAGCTTCATTTTCGAAATCACCGGGACGAGCGACAAGGTCGACCGCTTCATCGCGCTGATGCGCGAATGCGGGCTGGTCGACGTCAGCCGCACCGGTGTCGTCGCCATCGCCCGCGGGTCGGAGGCGCTCTGAGTTTACGCATCGGGTTTTCAACGATCGTCACCCCGGACTTGATCCGGGGTCTGCCTTCTCGAAGGAAAGGGGGATGCCGGATCGAGCCCGGCATGACGAAAGACAAATAGGGAAGAAGAACATGCAGGTTTATTACGATCGCGACGCCGACCAGGATCTGATCAAGGGCAAGAAGGTCGCCGTCGTCGGCTATGGCAGCCAGGGTCACGCGCACGCGCAGAATATGCGCGACAGCGGCGTCAAGGAAGTCGCGATCGCGCTCCGCCCCGGTTCGGCCACCGCCAAAAAGGCCGAAGCCGCGGGCTTTAAGGTGCTTTCGAACAAGGAAGCCGCCGAATGGGCCGACGTCATCATGATCGCCGCCCCCGACGAGCATCAGGCCAAGATCTACGCCGACGATATCGGCCCGAACATGAAGCCCGGCGCCGCGCTCGCCTTTGCGCATGGCCTCAACATCCACTTCGGCCTGATCGACGCGCGCCCCGACATCGACGTCTTCATGGTTGCACCCAAGGGCCCCGGCCACACGGTGCGCAGCGAATATCAGAAGGGCGGCGGCGTCCCCTGTCTGATCGCGGTCGCGCAGGAAGCGCAGGGCGCGGGTTCGTCGGGCAATGGTTTCGCCAAGGCGCTCGCCCTCTCCTACGCTTCGGCTGTCGGCGGCGGCCGCAGCGGCATCATCGAAACCACCTTCAAGGAAGAGTGCGAAACCGACCTCTTCGGCGAACAGGCCGTGCTCTGCGGCGGCATCACCCACCTGATCCAGGCGGGTTTCGAGACGCTGGTCGAGGCGGGCTACGCCCCCGAAATGGCCTATTTCGAATGCCTCCACGAAACCAAGCTGATCGTCGACCTCCTCTATGAAGGCGGCATCGCGAACATGCGCTACTCGATCTCGAACACCGCCGAGTACGGCGACATCAAAACGGGTCCGCGCATCATCACCGAAGAAACCAAGAAGGAAATGAAGCGCGTCCTCCAGGACATCCAGTCGGGCCGCTTCGTCAAGGACTTCGTCCTCGACAACCAGGCCGGCCAGCCCGAGCTGAAGGCGAGCCGCAAGGCCGCCGCCGCGCACCCGATCGAACAGACCGGCGCCGAACTGCGCGCGATGATGCCGTGGATCGCCAAGAACAAGCTGGTCGACAAAGCCGTCAACTGACGCAAACCGATCCTCCCTGCGGCGAAGCCGTGGGGAGGGGGACCGCTCGCGAAGCGAGTGGTGGAGGGGCCGGCAACGTCGCGCCAAAGCCCCTCCGTCAGCGCTGCGCCGAAGGCGCAGTTTATCCTGAGCGCCTGCAAGGCAGTCGAAGGGCGCTGCCACCTCCCCATCGCTGCGCGACAGGGAGGATCACCCCAACGGCCTTCCGCAGAAGCAGCCGAGGCGCTAGGACCGGAGCATGTCCTCCGACCTCCCCTTCGCCTGCACCTGTGGCACGATCACCGGGACGCTGATCGACGTCGGCCCCGATCAGGGTGACTACGTCATATGCCATTGCACTGACTGTCAGGGCCTGACGCATTATCTGGACCACGCCGATCGCGTGCTCGATGCGCATGGCGGCACGTCGCTCTATCAGTCGCGCTGCGCCCGCATGACAATCCGGTCGGGACGCGAGCAGCTTTCCTGCGTCCATCTGACCGACAAACCGACGCTTCGCTGGTACGCCGCCTGCTGCCGCATGCCGCTGTTCAACAGTTACCGGAACGGCCGAATTCCTTACATCACGACCCAGCTCGCCGCCTGCGACCCGGCGATGCGCGATCGGCTGACCGGCCCCCCGCTCGGCCATCTCTTCACCGAAGACGGCATCGGCGACACCAGCGCCTTGCCGAACATGAGCATGGGCCGGCTGATGCGGCGCTTCTTCCCGCGCATGATCCGCGACATGCTGTCGGGCGACCGGCGGCGCTGCGAATTGTTCGATGCAAAAACGCTCGAACCCATCGCGACGCCCCACCGGTTGACGACCGAGGAACGGCTGTCACTCCGGCGCGATTGAATCGCCGCGGCCGGAGCCGGCCTCAGGCGGCGTTCGTTTCAGCCATCACCCCCCGAATTTCGCATCCGCCGGGATCACCGCCCAATTCTTCTCCGCCGCCGCGATGAAGCCCGCGCGGTCGAGGTCCCACTTGGCCTTCACCTCCTGATTGAAGTTCAGGTACAGCTTGCCGTCCACGACCGCATAGGCCAGCGGATCGCCCGGCGCGAGATAGCCGCGCGACATCGCCCATGCGCAATGCCCGCCATATTGCGGTGCAAAGGCTTCGGGATTGGCGGCAAAGCGCGCGGCATTGGCGGCATTGGCGAAATGATAGACCGCGCCGTCATGCTCGACCGCAAAATCGGCGTCCCCCTTCACCGGCACGCCGGCGCCGTCGAAATAGCTGACCGTGTCATAGCCGCTCACCGCGATATTGCGGCCCTCGACCCCGAGATAGACCGGCGCGGCATAGGCCTGAGGTGTGAACACTGCGACTGTCAGCGGCGCGACCACCGCCGCGAGCAATGCAAATAGGGCTTGGTTTTTCATGACTCGTCTCCATCTGGAAAGAACGGCCCCATGCCGGCCTCCCCTCGCCCCCAATTCGCGGCCAAAGCGCAATGGGTTACGATGGACAGTTCGGCTTAGGTTCATCTGCGCTGCCCAATCTGGGCATCAGCGAACGGGGTCCGGGAATACGATCTGCCATGATGAAAAAAGCCGGCCTCCTCCTCCCCCTTCTCGCGGCGCTTGCCTTTGCGGCCCCCGCGCTCGCGCAGGACGACGACCTCGCCCAATCGGGCACGCCGCCGCAGAAAACCTCGATCCTCTACACCTATGGCGACGAGCCCTGCCCCGAAGCGACGGGCGACGAGATCGTCGTCTGCGCCCAGCAGCCCGAAACCGAACGCTACCGCGTGCCCAAGGAACTGCGCGAAGAACTCAAGGATGACGAGGCCGTCGGCGGCGGCTCATGGGCGTCGGCGGTCGAAGGTTATGACCATGTCGCGCGCCAGACGCGCCCCGACAGCTGTTCGCCCGTCGGCAGCTATGGCTACACCGGCTGCGCCGCGCTCGCGCTCCGCCAATGGTTCGAGGCGCGCCGCGCCCCCTGACCCCGAACTCGGTTCGTCGCATATACCCCGTTCGGGGCATGAGCCGGCCCCATCCCGCTGATATCGCGCCGACTCAGGGACTTGCCTCGGTTCGCCGGGCATGGGCGGAGCGACGTTGCACACGCAACGTTGGCGCCGGCCGAAGGGGGATATCGGCGGCTAGCGACCCGCCGCCGGTATCTTCCCCGCGGCCGCTCTAACGCATCAGCCGGTTTACCAGCGCCGTCAGCTCGGCCTCACGGCCGACATCGCTTTTGCGCAGAATCGACTTGATCTGGGTGCCCAGCGTCTGTGGGGTCGTCCCGCGATCCGCCGCGATCGCCTCCCGCGCCTGTCCGTTTGCAAGTCCCAGCGCGATCTCGGCCTCCGCCGCGGTCAGGCCGAGCGCGGCGCGCAGCGGCGCCGTGCGCATCGCGGGAATATCCGCCGCTTGCCGCGCCACCACCAGCACCCGCGGCTCAAACCCGAAATCCCATTCGCGCTGCGGCAAGCGAAACAGCTCGCACAGCATCCCCGGCGCGCCCTCTTGCGGCGACCCGATCCAGTATTGCTGCATCGCCTCGCCGTTCAGCGCCCGGCCCAAAGACTCTTGAACCATCGCGTCGGCATCGCGCCGCGCTGCTCCCAGCCGCTTCCCGCGCAAGCGCAGCGCGCCGCCCGCGCGATCGCCGACGATCACCTCCGCCGCTGCCGACAGCGCCGCCACCGCGCCATAGCGGTCGATCAGGAACGCCGCGACGCCGATCGCGTCGAACGCGCCGACGGTCATCTCGGCCCCGCGCCGCGCCATCGCCTGCTGCATCCGCACCGCCGCCAGTGCGTGCGCCGCACCCGCCGCAAACAGCGCGCGGTCGCGCTCTTCGGTCCGGCCATCGCTCTCCGACCGCAGCGCCGCCAGCCCGACGAGCAGGCCCTCGCCGTCGATCAGCGCGGTCTGGCAGCCGTGGACGCCATCCCAGCGGCGGACATGCTCTTCATATTCGTCGGTGCCGCTATGCTCGCGGACGACGTCATAGTGGGCCTCGCTCCAGATCTCGAGCGGCCGGCCGCTCGCCGCGATGCGCCAGTTGACTTCGGGCCGCC
>CAUUIU010000100.1:0-9435 GCA_963545025.1 uncultured Sphingopyxis sp.
ACACTTCTAGCTTCGTCGGCAGCGTCAGATGTGTATAAGAGACAGGTCGTGGGGGCCTATTATTTCTGGCAGATCATCCGCGGCAAGGGCGCCACGGCCTTCGGGTCGGCGGCGGGACTATGGAACCGGCCGGCCGCATCGCCGCTGCCGCTCGCGGTATGGGAAGCGGCGCTCAACGGGTTCGAGGCGAATTCGACTTCCGACCCGCGCACGCGCAGTTACGCGCTGTTCGGTCAGGCGGACTGGAAGATCAACGACCGCCTGACGCTGACCGGCGGCCTTCGCTTCACGCACGAAAAGAAGGACGGATCCTTCAATCAATTCCATGTCGCGGGGGTCGATCTTTCGACCCTGCCGGTAGGCATCGCCACCAACGCGGCGTTGCTTCGGACGCAGTTCAACCCGGTCACCAGCTATTCGACCGGTTTCACCGACAACAGCCTGTCGGGCCTCGCGACGCTGTCATGGCAGTTCACCGACGACGCGCTTGCCTATGCGACCTATTCGCGCGGCAACAAGTCGGGGGGGCTCAATCTCACCAACCTGCCGGCGGGGATCCAGCCCGACGTCGCGCCGGAAAAGGTCGACAGCTATGAGCTGGGCATCAAGTCGCAATGGTTCGATCGCAAAGTCACGCTGAACGTCGCGGGCTATTGGACCGAAATCAGCGACTATCAGACCGCGATCACCGAGCAGATCGCGAGTTCGGTCAATGTTCGACAATATATCGCCAACATTCCAGGCGTGCGGTCGCGCGGGGTCGAAGGCGATCTGAGCTTCGCGCCGAGCAAGCGGGCAAGCTTCTACGCCTCGGTCGCCTATGCCGATACGACTTATAGCGACTATCCCAATGCGCCGCAGGCGCCCGAATTGCAGATACCGGGGACGGTCGCGGTGCAGGACCTGACCGGCGAGCAACTGCCGGGCGTGCCGAAATTCACCTACACACTCGGCGGCGATCTGTCGGCGTCGCTCGGCAATCTCGGTGGGCGCGACCTGTCGGCCTATGTCCACGCCGATTTTTCACATCGCTCGTCGTTCAACACCTCGTCGAGCAACAGTCGCTATGCCGATGTTCCCGCCTACGGCATCGCGAACGCGCGGATCGGCTTCAAGACCGACGACGGCCTGTTCGACCTGTCGCTCTGGGGGCGCAACCTGTTCGACAAGAATTATTTTCAGACCCTGTCGCCGGCCGTCACCGGCATTGTTACCGCATTGATCGGCGAACCACGCACGATCGGCGCGACGCTGAGGACCAAGCTGTGAGCGCCGCGCCGCCGCCCACCGCGGGCGAACTTGCCCGCTTCTCGGCGATCGCCGTGCCGCTCGCCGCTGCCGGCCTGCCGCTCGGCGTCTATCTGCCCGCGATCTATGCGCGCGATTACGGCCTGTCGCTGACCGTGATCGGCGTCATCTTTCTGCTCGGCCGGTTGTGGGACGCGATCGCCGACCCGGTGATGGGGTCGCTCAGCGACCGCACGCGCAGCATTTATGGTCGCCGCAAGCCGTGGATCGCGGCGGGCGGGGTCGTGTTCGGCCTCTCGTCGATCTTCCTCTTCTTCCCGCCCTTCGGCGTGACGCCGCTCTCGCTCGGCATCGTGCTGTTCTTCTTCTACCTCGGCTGGACGGCGGTGCAGATCCCGTTTCAGGCCTGGTCGGGCGAAGTTTCGGGTGACTATCATCAGCGCACGCGTATCGCGACCTATCAGACCGTCGTGACGTCGAGCGCCTTGCTGCTGACGCTGATCCTGCCGACGATCGCCGACCAGCTGCGCCCAGGTGATGGGCGTCTCCAGCTTTCGCTGATGGGCGGGCTCGTCCTGTTGTCGATCGTCCCCGCGCTGGTGCTGACGCTCACCGCGCTTCGCGAACCGCCGTTACCGCCGGTTCCCGTGGGCAAGCCGAGCCTCCGGGAAACGATCCGCGCGATCACCGGCGAACCGCTGTTGCTCCGCGTCCTCGCATCCGATTTCGCCGTGACGCTGGCGCAGAATATCCGCGCCGCGCTGATCGTCTTTTTCGTCACCTTCTACATGGGCCGCCCCGAATGGGCCGGCGGGCTGTTTCTGTTCCAGTTCGTCTTCGGGATTTTTGCCGGGCCGATCTGGCTCAAGATCGGGCGCCGCTATGGCAAGCATCGCACCGCAGTCGCGGGCGAGCTGGTGCAGGTCGCGATCAACCTGTCGCTGCTGCTCGTCACTCCCGACACCTTCCCGCTGCTGCTCGCGCTGACGCTGGCGCAGGGGCTGGCGCAGGGATCGGGCAATCTGATGCTGCGCGCCATCGTCGCCGACGTCGCCGACAAGCATCGCCTCGACAGCGGCGAGGATCGCACCGGCCTTTATTATTCGGTGTTCAGCCTTGCCGGGAAGACCGCCACCGCGGTCGCCATCGGCATCGCGCTGCCGCTCGTGAGCTGGCTCGGCTTCGACCCGAAGGGCGTGAACAGCCCCGAAGCCTTGAACGGCCTGCTCATCGTCTTCGGCCTTGGCCCTGCCATCGCTCATGCCTTGTCCGCCGCCCTGATCGCGCGTTTCCCGCTCGACGAGGCGGCGCACGCCGAAATTCGCCGACAGCTCGATCCGGGACCGCCCGATTATGCCTTCGCCGAATGACCCCGCCCGCCAACCGATAACCCAAAAGGAGACTGACATGACCGACCTTCACAACAGCTATGCCAACGCGCGTGACAAAGGCATCGACCTCGACATCACGCCGGTGACCGGTACGATCGGCGCGATCGTCAATGGCGTCCAGTTGTCCGGTGACCTGCCCGCCGCGACGGTGCAAGCGATCCAGGCCGCGCTGGTGCGGCACAAGGTGCTGTTCTTCCGCGATCAGCAGCATCTGACCGATGCCGAGCATGAGGATTTCGCCGCGCTGCTCGGCAACCCGATCGCGCATCCGACGGTGCCGGTCGCCGAAGGCTCGCGCTACCTGCTCGAACTCGACAGCAAGGAAGGCTATGCCGCGTCGAGCTGGCACACCGACGTGACCTTCGTCGACGCCTATCCCAAGGCGTCGATCCTGCGCGCGCTCACCATCCCCGAAGCGGGGGGCGACACCCAATGGGCGAACGGCGAAACCGCCTATGAAGGGCTGCCCGAGGTGCTGCGCCAGCTCGTCAACAATCTGTGGGCCACGCACACGAACCTCTATGACTATGCGGCGATCCTGCAGTCGGCGCCCGACAGCGACAGCGCGCGCGAACGCATCAAGGAGCATCGCAACGTCTTTGCCTCGACGGTCTATGAAACCGAGCATCCTGTGGTCCGCGTCCATCCAGTCAGCGGCCAGCGCAGCCTGTTGCTTGGCCATTTCGTCAAGCAGTTCGTCGGGCTGAATCAGGCCGACAGTGCGCGGCTGTTCCAGACGCTTCAGGATCATATCACCAAGCCCGAAAATGTCGTGCGCTGGCGCTGGCGCGAGGGCGACGTCGCCATCTGGGACAATCAGGCGACCCAGCACCGCGCGACCGCCGATTTCGGGCTGCAGCGCCGCACGCTGCGCCGCGCGACGATCGCCGGTGAAATTCCGGTGGCGATCGACGGCCGCAAGAGCCGCACGGTGCGAAAGGACAAGGCGGTTCAATACGAACCCGCCTGACGAAACCGCCGGCGCTTGTGGTTATCCTCTCCCTTCCTGTGACTGCGCCGGTCCTCTACGGTGCGCCCGGGTTTCATTCGCCCGGGCGTGCCGACTTTTTCGTGCAAAGGATCATCGAATGACCCGTGGTTCCGGCCTGACGCGCTTTGTTTTTGCCGCTCTCATCGGCGCCTTCGCGTCGATCGTTCCCACCCAGGCGAAGGAGCGGAGGCCGAACCTGCTCGTCATCGTCGCAGACGATCTTGGCTATTCGGACCTTGGCGCCTTCGGGGGGGAGATACGGACGCCGCATCTTGACCAGCTCGCTATTGGCGGCATCCGGCTTGCGGGTTTCCACACCGCACCGACCTGTTCGCCGACGCGATCGATGCTGCTCACGGGAACCGACAATCATCGCGCCGGGCTCGGCACGATGGCCGAGATGATCCGCCCCAACCAGAAGGGCAAGCCGGGCTATGAAGGCTATTTGCGCAGCGATGTTGCGACGCTGGCGGAGCGGCTCGCGGCGGGCGGTTATCGCACGCTCTTTTCGGGAAAATGGCACCTCGGCCTGACGCCCGAGCAAGACCCTTATGCGCGCGGGTTCCAGCGCAGCTTCTCGCTCGCGCAGGGCGGCCACAATCATTTCGGAACCGATGCCGGGACCGAACCGCCGGACGGGGCGACCTATCGCGAGAATGGCCAGCAGGTGAAGCGCCTGCCCGGTGATTTCTATTCGAGCGACTATTTTGCGACCCGGCTGATCGATTTCCTGGGCGAGCGGTCGGCGGCGGGGAAGGGCGAGCGGCCTTTCTTTGCCTATCTGGCGTTCACCGCGCCGCACTGGCCGTTGCAGGCGCCGCCGGAAGATATCGCGCGCTACAAGGGCCAATATGACGAAGGTTTCGACGTGCTGCGCGAACGCCGGCTGGCGCGCCAGCGTGCGCTTGGCATCCTTGCCCCCGATGTCGTGCCGCACAGCGCGCGCAACCGCGACGGCAGCTGGGATTCGCTGACCGCGGAGCAGCAGCGCACCGCGACGCGCAATATGGAAATCTATGCCGCGATGGTCGACCGGCTCGACCAGAATGTCGGGCGTGTGATCGCGGCGCTGCGCGCCTCGGGTGAACTCGAAAACACCGTCATCATCTTCCTAGCCGACAATGGCGCCGAGGCGCTCGACGTCGAAACGACTGGGGCGGAGATGCTGGCAAAGCGGATCGAGGGCGCCGACAACGGCTTTGCCAACCGCGGCACGGCTTCGTCCTATGTCACCTATGGCGCGGGCTGGGCGCAGGCCGCGACGGCGCCGTCATGGCTGACCAAGGGCTATCAGAGCGAAGGGGGTACGCGCGCGGTCGCCTTCATCAGCGGCGCGGGTGTTCCGCGGCGCGATGGTGCGGAAAAGCAGTTCCTCTCGGTCGCCGACGTTGCGCCTACGCTTCTGGAACTGGCGGGCGTCGATCCTGCAGCGACCCTTGTCGGCGACCGCATCGTCCGGCCGATTACCGGCCGGTCCTGGACGCGCTGGCTCCGCGATCCGGCGGCGCGTGTCTATGGCGCTAGGGATGGAATCGGAGCGGAGCTCTTCGGTTCTCGGGCTTTCCGGCAGGGCGACTGGAAGCTCACGGACATCGGCGACGGGCGGTGGCGCCTGTTCGACCTCGCCCGCGATCCGGGCGAAACGCGGGACCTGTCGCTTGCCGATCCGGCCCGAGCGGCGGCGCTGGCCACCGCGTGGGACGCCTATGCCAGGCGCGTCGGTGTCACTTTGCCCGACTCGATTCCCTATCGCCCCTGAAGCAATGCTCGGCGTCAGTAGCGAAGGGTGAAGCGAGCGCCGGCCATGACGCCTGCGGCCTGATCGACCGGCTGCTCGCCGCGTAGCCGGGCGCGGCCGAACAGGGCGAGGTCCGCTTGGCCGTCCATCATCGAACGGGCATATTGGAACTCACCAACGAGCGGGCGTTTGCTGCCCGGCAAGTCATAGCGTTCGGTGACGAGGCCCAGCTGGCCGGTCTCGCGGTCGATCACCTGCACGCTCGTGACGTCGAGGCTGCCGCTATCGACGTGCAACGGCTGGGCCAGACTGACGCGCAGCGCGTCCTTGCTGTCGAAGACATGCTGTTTGGCGACGGTGATCTGATAGGCCGAGGTCCGGAAGCCGCCGCTGCCCGTGGTGATCAGCGTGTGTGGCGATCCGGCGCGTGTTCGCCCCGTGGTTGCCGACACCGCAAGCTGCAGGGTCGGCGCCGCCTGCCAGGTCGCGCCCAATGTCACGCCGTCGGTGATCGCGCCCTTGCCGATGACGTCCGACGAAAGCGACTGGATGCCGAGAATTCCGTCCTTTTCGGCGAGACGCGTGTAGGCGGCGGTCAGCTCGAGCCCGGCCGCGGGCCGGTACGCGACCGACACCGTGCTGGCGCCGGTGCTATAGCCGTCGATGCCGATATAGCTGATCTGTTGCTGCAGGCTCATCGCGCGAAGGTCGTAGCGCGTGTCCTGCTCCGTGATGCCCGCGGCGATCGAGAGCGCGTCGTTGAAGGCATAGCGGATATGGCCATAGGCGCCACCCGAAGCCATGCCGAGGATCGGGTTGGCGCCGCCCTGCGACGGGTCATAGTCGGACGCGCGCCCGAAGCCGGGGACATTGCCGAGTTCGATCGCACCGTCGCCTTCGCCCATCGTCAGGGCGAAACGGCCGCCCGGGCTCGCGAGGCGCAGCGACGATTGATAGGGCGACTGGCCGAACTGGAGACCATTGCCCCGGATCGTGCGCGGCGCGCTCGAAAGCGTGAGATTGAGGCCCGATCGCGCGCCGACGCTGGCCGAGCTCGCGTTGAAGTTGAGGCTCGGCCGGTCGGTAAAGCCGGTGCCGGTCTTCATCCAGCGCGTGACCTGATTGTAGAGATAGGCCTGGAACTGTTCCTTGGTCGATCCCGCCGACAGCGCCTTGCTGTCGAACAGCTTGCTCGACAGCGGAATGGCGAAGTCGCGATAGGTGCCGCCGATGTCCTCGAAGGCATAGAAATACATGCCCCGGGCTTCCCAGTTGCCGAGCTGCGTCGCGCCCTGCGAGCGGACCGTCGCCGACGACATCGGCTTTGCCTGGCCCTTGTCGTCCATCTGGTACCAGGTGAGCCGGTCGTAATCGAGCGGCGACAGCGCGCCGGTGACGTTGAGCATTCCGACGCCATAGATCGGGTCATTGCCCGGTGCGCCGAGGTCGGTTGCGCTCCGCAGGATGATGTCGACCGTTTCCTTCGGATATTTGGCCAGCCAGGGCCAGCGATCGTGGATTAGCGCAACTGTGCCCGAAACGAGCGGCGCGGCAAAGGACGTCCCCGAGTACCGCGTAACCCCACCATTGCCATCGGAGACGAGCAGCATCTCGCCTGGCGCGACGATGAAGCGGTCCATCAGCTTCACGCAGCCGGTGTTGGTGTTGAGACAGGCGTCGCCGGGGCGGTTGGAGAATTCGGAAATCGCGCCGGATGGATCCACCGACCCGACCAGGATGAAGTTCGCCGAATTGGTCCATTTGATGTTCTGGGGCTGGCTGATCCCGTCGTTGCCGGCGGCGATGACGAAGACGGTATCCTTCGTCGACAGGGTCACCGCCGGATCGGCGAAGACGCTGTTCCAGTCGGGATGCAGCGTCCAGCCGGGCACGCCCAGCGACATGTTGATGATGCTGGCGTTTCGCTGGCCGAGGGTCAGGATACCCTTCTTGATGTCAGCCCAGCCCGCGGTTTCGGTCGCGTCGAACGGGTTATAGGCGACGACTGTCGCCATCGGCGCGATGCCCATCACGCCCTTGCCGTCGTGCGGCGCGACCATCAGGCTGGCGACCGCCGAGCCATGACCATTATCGAAGCTCGATGCGCCCTTGTACGTCTTGATGTTGCCCGCCAGCGGGTCAGACACGGTGAAATCGAGCAGACCGATGATGCTGTCGCGACCTTCGCCCGCATTCTGCGTGAGCGACGGCGACCAGTTGACCATCCGCATCCAGTGATCGGGATTGTCGGCGCCCGAAAATTGCATCAGGCCATCGTACCATTCGAGGAAGAAATGCTCGCGCTCGTCGATGTCGAGCTTGGCGAGGCTCGCGGGGTCGTTGAGGTCGATGCCATATTTCGCGAACAGCGGGTTCGCGAAGCCGGAGTTGAAATCCTTGCCCGTGCCGGCCTTCACCGCATCGCCCCAAAAGCTCCCTGAACGATTGGTCATAGCGCGAAGCTGGGCCGCCGCACTTTGATAGTCGCCATTGTCCCACGCCGGACGCGCCGCGGCCCAAGAGGTGCCGAGTTCGTCCCAGAAGCTGCGGATCTTGCCCCATACCGGCGCGGCGGCGTTGGCGCTGCTCGGCGTCTTGCCGTCGTTAAAGGTGTTAAGGTCGCCCCAGAAGAGGCGCGTGTCGCCTTCGAACGGGGTCTGATCGCCCCAAAAGCTGCGGATCTTGCCCCAGAAGGGCGAGACTTCCTCGCCCTCAAAGCTGCGGATTTTGCCCCAGAAACTGCGAATCTTACCCCATTTGGGCTCGACATCGCCCGGCTCGGGCGCGTCAAAGGCGTCATTCCGCAGAAGGTATGGCAGGCCGTCGGTCGTCGTGTTGTCGAGGATGCTGCCGGCCGCGTTGACGGTGTTGATCAGCGAACCGGGCGTGGAGTTCACCGTCTTCACCACGGGGCTGACGAGCCCGTTGAGCTTGTCGCTCGTCTTGGTCGACAGGGGCAGGATCGATATGATCTTGGGCGCCACGATCGTCGTCGTCTTGCCGGTGGTGCTCGTGACTTTGCCCAAGACCGGCGAAACCGTTTTGGCGGCGCCGCCGGTGAGGACGCCCGAAAGCAATTGTGCATTCGCAGGCGCGACATGGATCAGCATCGGCGCGATGCCGGCCAACAGGCTTGCCTTCAACAGCTTGGACGTGGTCATTTTGGCCCCCTCGATCGATTGCTCGATGAGGACGGGATAAGTTTCGGCCCCTTATGTGAAGCCTACCGAACAGCGTTAATTTCCGCTCACCATATAGTTGTGTCAGTTTGCGACACGCCCCGTTCCGAGCCTGTTTTGGAGCTCGGCGAGCTCACCTGTGACCGGTTTTGAGCCACTTTTGAGATATTCGATGAGCGCGGGCAGCGGCAGGGGCTGAGAGATATGGAAGCCCTGCACATGATTGCAGCGCATAATTGTTAACAGGCTTAACGCGAGTTCGTCCTCCACGCCCTCGGCCGTTACCTCCATTTCGAGAGCGCGGGCGATCTCGATCGCCGAGCGGACGAGCAGTGGATCGCGGTGACTCGTCGTCAACGAGCGCACAAAGGCCTGGTCGATCTTGAGCTCATGCGCGGGCAGATCGCGCAGATAGGATAGCGATGAGAGGCCCGACCCGAAATCGTCGATGGCAAGATGGATGCCGGCATCGGCGATGCGTCGCAGGTTCGCGAGCGCCGCCTCGGTATCCTCGATCACGGCGGTCTCGGTTATCTCGAGCCCAATCTTGCCCGAAGCATCGGCGATCCGCGCGATGAGCATGTCGCAAAAGGCGGCATCGCTCACCAACCGGCCCGAAAGGTTGACGTCGATCGGCAGCACGAGATCTTGTTCAAGGAGCCGGCGCTGGTCGGCGATCGCGCGATCGAGCGTCCAGATGGTCAACTCGTCGATCAGCCCGGTTTCTTCGGCCAGCCCGACAAAAGTCATCGGCGGCACAATGCCGTGGCGGGGATGTGTCCAGCGGCAGAGCGCCTCGGCCGCCGTCACCGTTTCGTCGGCAAGGCTGAGCTTGGGCATATAGTGTAGCTCCAGCCGGTCGGCATGGATCGCCTCGATGAGGTCGGG
>CAUUIU010000101.1:0-9283 GCA_963545025.1 uncultured Sphingopyxis sp.
GATCGCTCAGTGTCTCGTGGGCTCGGAGATGTGTATAAGAGACAGTACCTATACCAACGTCGAAGTGCCCGTCGATTTCAAGGCGATGCCGCTGACGATCGACACGGCGCGGCTGTCCGATGCCGACGCCGATCAGGTGATCGCCAACGCCGGCCTTGCCGACATCGTCGCCTTTGCCGCCGACGAGGCGCTGGGCAACGGCGGGTCGGCGCTGATCAGCGAAAATGCGTGGAAAGAAGTGCGCACCGCGATCAAGGACGATCCCGAACTGCTGAGCCAGAGCACGACCTTCCATCTTCCCGCGTCGAGCGAAGTCGACATGGCGGCGAAGGACGGCGCCAAGGGCGCGCTCGGCGCGACGGTCGCGAAGCTGAAGCAGGACGGCAAGCTGTCGACCGGCATTCACTGGCCCTTCTTCAAGAACGCCGACGCCACGGACCCCGCGGTCGCGGGCATATGGGGGGCGCTCAAGGGTTCGGTGCTGACGATCCTCATCGCCTTCCTGATCGCCTTTCCGACGGGCGTGCTCGCCGCGCTCTATCTTGAGGAATATGCGGCGAAGAACCGCTGGACCGACCTCATTGAAGTGTCGATCAACAATCTGGCCGCGGTGCCGTCGATCATCTTCGGCCTGCTGGCGCTCGCGGTGTTCATCAACTGGTTCGGCATCTGTCAGGCGAGCCCGCTCGTCGGCGGGCTGACGCTGGCGCTGATGACGATGCCGGTGATCGTCATCGCCAGCCGCAATGCGATCAAATCGGTGCCGCCGTCGATCCGCGACGCCGCTTTGGGTGTGGGCGCCAGCCCGGTGCAGGTGGTGTTCCACCATGTGCTGCCGCTTGCGCTGCCCGGCATCCTGACCGGCACGATCATCGGCATGGCACGCGCGCTGGGCGAAACCGCACCGCTTCTGCTCGTCGGTATGCGCGCCTTTATCGGCGACGTGCCGGGCGGCGTCTGCTCGCCCGCGACGGTGCTGCCGATGCAGATCTTCCTCTGGTCGGACGAAGTCGACCGGGGCTTTGTCGAGAAAACCTCCGCCGCGATCATCGTGCTGCTTGTCGTGCTGCTGTCGATGAACGCCCTCGCGATCTATCTTCGCAACAAGTTCGAACAACGCTGGTGACCATGACCCAAGACGATCTTACCATCGCCGATCCCAAGATGAAGGCGCAGGGCGTCAACGTCTTCTATGGCGAGAAACAGGCGATCAACGATGTGTCGATCGACGTCGGCACCGATCTGGTCACCGCCTTCATCGGCCCGTCGGGCTGCGGCAAGTCGACCTTTCTGCGCTCGCTGAACCGCATGAACGACACTGTCGCGAGCGCGAAGGTGACCGGGCAGATCGAACTCGACGGCGAGAATATCTATGCGCCGTCGATGGACGTGGTGCAGCTGCGCGCGCGCGTCGGCATGGTGTTCCAGAAACCGAACCCCTTCCCCAAGTCGATCTATGACAATGTCGGCTATGGCCCGCGCATCCACGGCCTCGCCCCGACCAAGGCCGACCTCGACGTCATCGTGGAACGTGCCCTGGTACGCGCCGGCCTGTGGGACGAAGTCAAGGATCGCCTTCAGGAAAGCGGCACGGCATTGTCGGGCGGCCAGCAGCAGCGCCTGTGCATCGCGCGCGCGATCGCGGTCGACCCCGAAGTCATTCTGATGGACGAGCCCTGTTCGGCGCTCGACCCGATCGCGACCGCGAAGATCGAGGAACTGATCCACGAGCTGCGCGGTAAATATGCAATCGTGATCGTCACGCACAATATGCAGCAGGCGGCCCGCGTGTCGCAGCGCACCGCCTTTTTCCACCTCGGGACGTTGGTCGAATATGGGAAGACGACCGACATCTTCACCAACCCGAAGCAGGAACGGACCAAGGACTATATCACCGGCCGCTACGGTTGATCCGTAGCCGCGAAAGGACAGGACGATGGCAGTTGTGAACGACCACACGGTCAAGGCTTTCGACGAAGACCTCAACCGCCTGCGCGGGTTGATCAGCGACATGGGCGGCCGCGCCGAACAGGCGTTGCTCCAGGCGATGACCGCGCTCAACAAGGGCGACCTCGAACTCGCACAGCAGGTCGTCGAGGGTGACAAAAAGATCGACGCGCTCGAAGCCGAAGTCGAACAGCTCGCGGTCCAGACCATCGCGCTCCGCGCCCCGATGGCCGACGACCTTCGCGAAATGATCGCGGCGCTGAAAATCGTCTCGGTCGTCGAACGTATCGGCGACTATGCCAAGAATATCGCCAAGCGCGTCGCGCTGATGGACCAGACGCGGTCGATCGAGGCGATCCCGCTCCTGATGTCGATGTCGTCGATCGTCGCCGAACTGATCCACGACGCGCTTGACAGCTTCGCGGCGCGCGACGCCGAACTCGCGGTTCGCGTCACCGTCCGCGACAAGAATGTCGACGATTTCTACAACAGCATCTTCCGCACGCTCGTCACCTTCATGATGGAAAATCCGAAGCATATTTCGGAAAGCGCGCACCTGCTGTTCGTCGCCAAGAACCTCGAACGCATGGGCGACCATGCGACGAACATCGCCGAGATGGTCTATTATGTCGTGACCGGCGACCATATGGAGGAACGCGAGCGCGGCGAGACGCCCGAAGACAGCGCGTCGGCGGGGCAGGAGCAAGGCTGATGCCGCAGCCCGACCTGTTGCTGATCGAGGATGACGAGGCGATCGCCGAACTCATCGTCTGGCATTTCGCGCGCGAAGGTTTTTCGGTCCGCCAGACCCCCGACGGCGAGCAAGCGCTCGTCCTCGTCGAGGAACGCGTGCCCGACATCGTCCTGCTCGACTGGATGATCGAAAGCCTGCCGGGCATCGAGGTTTGCCGGCGCCTGCGCCGCAACCCGAAGTCGGCGAACGTCCCGATCATCATGCTCACCGCGCGCGGCGAGGAAGAGGACCGCATCCGCGGGCTGGAAACCGGCGCCGACGATTATGTGACCAAGCCGTTCAGCCCGCGCGAACTGGTGGCGCGCGTGTCGGCAGTGCTCCGCCGCCTGCGCCCCGCGCTTGCCGGCGAAATGCTGACCTACGCCGACATCGAACTCGATTCGGTGGCGCACAAGGTGGTGCGCAGCAGCCAGATCGTCGCGATGGGGCCGACCGAATTCCGCCTGCTGCGCCATTTCATGGAGCATCCGGGCCGCGTCTTCTCGCGCGGGCAGTTGCTCGACAGCGTCTGGGGCCAGGACAGCGACATCGAACTGCGCACCGTCGACGTCCATATCCGCCGTCTGCGCAAGGCGATCAACCTGCCGGGGACGAGCGATATCATCCGCACGGTGCGGTCGGCAGGCTATGCGCTGGACGCGGGAAAGAGCGTTTAAGCCTATTTGATCGTCATTCCCGCTTTCGCGGGAATGACGATCGTTTTTAGAAGTCCACCTGCGTGCGCAGCCCGAACGTATCCGCCGTATAGTCACGATCGCCGTTCGCCGCCGCGATGCGCGCATCGTTGATCCACAGCTTGCCGTAGTTGGCGGTGATGCGGATATAGTCGATCGGCGCCCAGACAACCCCGAGCAGCGCGGTCTTCTGCTGGCCGCCGAGGATGCCGGCATCGTTGAGATCGAGATAGTCGTAGCGCGCATTGACCTCGATCGCGCCGATCCCGCCGGCGTTGATCGGCTTTGACGGTTTCAACCGGTCGAACGCGCCGTCCCTGTACCCGCGCACATCGCCGGGGGTCAGCACCATGCCGATTTCGGCATAGCCGCCGAAGAAGGTCGGATCGGTTGCGCCGGGGCGCTTGACGGTCTGCCAAAAGGCTTCGCCCGCCGCATGGAACGGCCCGGCGAGCACCGCGCTTTCCAGCCCCAGCCCACGCTCGCTCGACAGGTCGAGAAGGCCGGTATCGACGAGGCGGACGTCGGTCGTGTGGACGAACGGCCGCGCGCGATAGCGGTTCGTCGCCGCAGGGTCGTTGGGGTCGCGGAAATGGCCCGACGCGCCAAGGTGAAGCTGCGTGTCGCCGAATTTCGGCATCCATACGACGCGGCCGTCGAAGCTGATGCTGTGGTTGCTGTCGCTGAGCAGGTCGCGGGCGTTGTCGCCGAACACCCCGCCCTGCAGCAGCAAGGCCTTGCCCTTATACTGCGCCGACAGGCCGACGCGGCGCTCGAAGCCGAACGCAGACGTAAAGGCCGCCCGTTCGGTGAAACTGGTGAAAAGATCGCTCGTCAGATCGTCGAGCGACCAGAAAGGCTTGATCTGGCCCGCGGTGACCGACAGCGGCCCGGTGCCATAGGTCATATAGATATCGGTCAGCTCGACTTCGCTGTTCGCGATATCGGCTTCGACGCGATAGGAAAAGCCGCCGGGGATCTTGCCGTCGACACCCAGATAGACGCGGCGGAATTCGGTTGCGGTGCCACCGCGGATGCCCGTGACGCCTGCGGGCGCGTTGACACTTGCGAGGTCGAGCTGAATGCGTCCGCGCGGCTTGAAGACCCAGCCATCGGCGGTCTTGATCTCGGGTGCGCCCTTCCAGCTGATCTCTGTCGCGGGCTTGGCGGTTACCGAAGGCGGTGCTGGCGCGGGAACCGGCGCCGGAGCGGGAGCCGGCTGTGCCGTCGCGGCATCGAGCCGGGTTTCCAGCGTCTGCACCTGCGCCTTGAGCGCGGCGAGCTCAGCACGCAGTTGCGCGGCTTCCTCGGCGGTCATCGCCTGGGCATGGGCCGCGGTCGGCAGGCTGAACATCGACGTCGCCAGCAAAGCGGCGGTCAGGGCGTGGCGCATGAGGGGTTGCTCCGTTGCGAAAGGTGACAAGCTGAAGGCGCTGCTATGACGGATAGATGACAGATCAACGTCATTTGCATGACATTTTTGTTTCACTGGACGATTTCCACTCCCTCTTGCCAGCGAAGTGCGAACGGCTAAGGACGTTCCAGTTTTTTCGGGCAACCTTTCCAACGGCGGCCCTTTCCGGGAGACCATCATGACGATCAAATTTGACGGACGCGTTGCCATTGTCACGGGTGCGGGCGGCGGTCTCGGCCGCGCCTATGCGCTAGAACTGGCAAAGCGCGGCGCCAAGGTCGTCGTGAACGATCTGGGCGGTTCGCGCGACGGGACGGGCCATTCGGACGCCGCGCTGCAAGTCGTCGAAGAAATCCGCGCCGCGGGCGGCACCGCCATGTCGAACGGCGGCAGCGTCACCGAATATGAGCAGATGGTCGAAATGGTTGCCAAGGCGAAAGAAGAATGGGGCGGCGTCCATGTCCTGATCAACAACGCCGGCATCCTGCGAGACAAGAGCTTCGCAAAGATGGAGCCCGAAGATTTCGACCTGGTGCTGAAGGTGCATGTCAGCGGCAGCGCCAACGTGACCAAAGCGTGCTGGGACCTGATGCGCGAACAGGCCTATGGCCGCATCCTGATGACCGCCTCGTCGACCGGCCTCTACGGCAATTTCGGTCAGGCCAATTATGGCGCCGCCAAGCTGGGCCTCGCGGGGCTGACCAAGACACTCCATCTCGAAGGCGCGAAATATAACATCCGCTGCAACACGATCGCACCGGTCGCGGGCACGCGCATGACCGAGGATATCTTCCCCGCCGAGCTGTTCGAAAAGTTCACGCCGGACAATGTCGTCCCCGCGGCGCTCTATCTGGTCAGCGAGGACGCCCCGACCAACATGATCGTCGGCGCGGGCGCGGGCGCGTTCCATGCCGCCTTCGTCACCATGACCCCCGGCGTCGCGCTTCCCGAAGGCGAGCGCACACCCGAGGGCGTCGCCGCGGCGTGGGAGAAGATCATCGACCGCAATGGCGAAACCGTGCCGCAGTCGGGCAGCGAACAGTCGATGGCGGTGATGCGCGCCTTGCAGGCGCTGGGCTGAGCCTGATACACCCCGCATGACGAGGCGCCGGGGCGGCGCTCCTCATGCGGGGGAATGACATGGCCGAAATGGGGCTGGCGGAGGGCATAGACCTTCTGGCGCGACGCGCGAAGATCGTGAAAGCGATACTGGTCGCAGGCCTCGCCATGGTTATCGCGGTGCTGATCGGCGAGGTCGCCGAATTGCAAGGCCTGATCAACCTCGAAAACGCCGACCTCAGCAATGCCGAAGGGCTCTATGCCTCCGTCCTGCTGCTCAGCCTGGTGGTGCTCGTCGCCACTTATGTCATTTTCGGCATGTGGATCTATCGGGCGGCCGCCAACATCGTGTCGGCGGCGGTGCCAGGGTTCGACTATACCCCCGGCTGGGCGGTTGGCTGGTATTTTGTCCCCATCGCCAATCTGTTCAAACCGTTCGGCGCAATGCGCCAGATCTGGAATGCCAGCCACGGCAATGAAAGCGGCGACCTCGATCGCGGTAACCCGCTTCTCGCTTTCTGGTGGGGGCTTTGGATCATCACCGCGATTGTAACCAACGTCGCTTTCCGGTTGAGCCTCAATCCCGATTATCCATCGGAAGTTCGCACCGCGCTCGAGCTGGAGACCTTTTCCTCTGTACTCAGCCTAGCGCTCTACCCCATCGCCTATCGGCTGGTCGATCGGATCACGCGTGCCCAACAGGAACGGCTGACTGCCGCTCATATCTTCGCCTGACTTATCGTATTGCATCACTAATACAGTTCTGCTACGAAGCTCTCGGGGCAAGGGGATCGGTCTAAGAAGGACGACCCCGATGTATAGTGAAACCGACCTGCAAGCTGCGGTCGATGCAAAAGTACTGACGCCGGAGGCCGCCGCGGCCTTCAGGGGCCATATCGCATCGGTGCGCGCCGCTCCCGGAGCCGACGAGGAATCGTTCCGGCTGATTACGGGCTTCAACGACATTTTCGTCAGCATCGCGGCGGTCATCCTGCTCGTGGCAGTGGCGTGGATCGGCCAGTCGATCCACACTGCGCTCGCCGGCGTCTTCGTTGCCGCCTCGGCCTGGTTCCTTGCCGAATATTTCACCCGCAAGCGCCGCATGGCGTTGCCCAGCATCGTCTTGGTCCTGGCCTTTGCGGGCGGCGTTTTTGCCACGATGGTCGGCTTCCTCGTCGAATATGGCGAAGATATTTTCGGCCATAATCCAGGCGAAACCACCATCGCGATCGTCGGCGGCGCCATCGCCGCGGTGACCGCAGGCGCGACCTGGTTCCACTGGAAGCGTTTCATGGTGCCGATTACCGTCGCGGCCGGAACTGCGGCGCTCGCAGCAACCGCGGTTGCGCTCGTCCTCGCTGTGACCGGTGTGCCCAGCTCCGACGGCACGCTGCCGATGGTGCTGGTACTGATCGCCGGGCTCGGGGTCTTCGCGCTCGCCATGTGGTGGGATCGCAGCGACCGGGTCCGCCAGACGCGCCGCAGCGACGTCGCCTTCTGGCTTCATCTGCTTGCCGCGCCGATGATCGCCCATCCGATCTTCCACCTGCTCGGCGTCACGCAGGGCGACAATATCGGCAGCGGCGCCGCGGTGCTGGTTGTCGGCATCTATATCGTGTTCGGCCTGATCGCGCTCGCGATCGACCGCCGCGCGCTGCTCGTCTCCGCGCTCGCCTATGTGCTGTTCGCGATGACCCAGCTGTTCAACACCTTTGGTGCGGTCGAACTCAATGTCGCGCTGACGGCGTTCGTGATCGGATCGGCGCTGCTGCTGCTCTCGGCCTTCTGGCAGAATGCCCGCGCCGCGGTGGTGGGACTGCTGCCCGACAATATCGCGGACCAGCTGCCCGCGACGGTGCGGGTCAGTCCGATACCAGCTTCATAAGCTTGCGTTCGACGGGGGCGAGCACATTGGAAAGCTCGTCCCCGCGTTTCAAGATCGCCCCGGCTTCGGAGACAAGGGCCCACATGCCCTGCCGGCTCCGCAAGGCGGGGCGTTTTTCTATGCGATATTCGGGGCGCTCGGCGGCGCGGCGAAAGGCCGAGAAGATCGCAGCGTCGCGGTGGAAATCCATCGCATAGTCGCGCCAATGCCCGGCGGCGACCATCCGGCCATAAAGATCGAGGATGCGCATGAGCTCGGGGCGCTCAAAGCCGGTCTGCTGCGGTGCCGCCCTGTTCGCGAACGGCAGAGGCGTCACCGTTCCCATCAGGCGCTTTTCCGGCTCCCTTTGCGCCGTGGCGCTTCGCTTTCGGCCGCCGCATCGCGTTCGTCGAGCAAGGCCTGGAGCTGTTTCTGCAACTGCTCGAGCTGGCACTGAAGCAGCTCGACCTTCTGCGTCGCGGGGTCGAAGGTTTCGTTGCACGTGCCATAGGGCACGAACTCGCGTGCATATTCGGCGGCGTCGACCAGCGTCGAACGCGCCGGAATGCCGACCATCACCGCGCCTTCGGGCACATCCTTGGTCACGACGGCATTGGCGCCAATACGCGCGCGCGGGTTGACGATCACCGGGCCCAGTATCTGCGCGCCCGACCCGACGATCACATCGTCGGACAGCGTCGGATGGCGCTTGCCCCCGATACCGTTCGCGGGGTCGGTGCCACCGAGCGTGACGCATTGATAGATAGTGACATTGTCGCCGATCTCCGCCGTCTCGCCGATCACGGTAAAGCCATGATCGATGAACAGGTGGCGGCCGATCTTCGCACCCGGATGAATGTCGATCGCAGTCAGCCAGCGCGACAGATGATTGACGAAGCGCGCGAGGAAGAAAAGTTCGGCCTCGAACAGCCAATGCGCGACGCGGTGCATGCCCACCGCGACCAGCCCCGGATAGAGTAATATTTCCCAACGCGACCGCGGCGCGGGATCGCGCGCCTTGATCGAATCGAGATAGGCGACCAGCCCATTGAACATCGCATGTCCCCTGCGACCCTGTTTTGTACCGGGCAAGATAGATGTTCGGCCGCATCATTTCCACCCCCGGGGCGGATTATTCGTCAGCGGCCGATCAGCCCGATCCGAAACAGCAACAATCCTTCGCTCCGCCAGCGCCGTTCGCCGTCGTTTTCGGCGACAGCACCGGCCCAGCGGTCGAGCATCAGAAGTGCCCGGTTTCCTTTGAAGTTTTCGCGCGAAAGTGGCGCGTGGTTACGCGCGGCGGCAAATAATTGCCGTGCCTCGAGCTGCCCTTCCTGAAGCGACGCGCCCCAGACGAGACCCCAACGCTGCCCCGTCTCGCCACCGCCCGAGAGCATAAACAGCGCCGCGCCGAACGCGGCGGCGGCCTCTTGGCGCGCGGCCTCGTCTTCGGCAACCAGCATCGCCTCGGCCGCATCGGGCAGCGCGCCCAGACCGCCCTGCCCGCCCCAGCTCGCCTGCAATTCGGCGAGCAGGGGCTCGCCCTTGGGCAGCGCGGCGGGGTCGCTCGC
>CAUUIU010000102.1:0-9238 GCA_963545025.1 uncultured Sphingopyxis sp.
ATCGCTCAGTGTCTCGTGGGCTCGGAGATGTGTATAAGAGACAGGCTCTACACGGGTTATGTGCTGATGATGCAGCGCGTGCGCGACGAGATCGGTCCCTGGTCGGCGCTCGCCATCTCGTCCGCCGCCGGCATCCCGATCCTGCTCGTCGCCGCGCTCGCGCTTGGCGAGGCGATTGTACCGGGCAACTGGACGCCGCTGATCGTCCTGGCGCTGATGAGCCAGATTGTCGGGCAAGGGTTGCTCATCTGGGCGCTGCCGCGCTTTTCGCCGCTCGTCGTCGGGCTTACCCTGCTCGTCCAGCCGGTCGTCGCCGCGGTCGCGGGCTGGCTGATCTTCGACGAACTTTTGAGCGCGATCGAGATTTTCGGCGGCGCGATGGTCGCCGCCTCGCTGGTGCTGATTAGGTTGCCGAGCCGCGCGGCGCGGCCTATCTGACGCCTATGGCTTCGATCCTTTCCGCCGACCCGACCCTCGACGAGATTCGCGCCGCGCTTGCGCCGCTGATTGCCGCATCGGCGGCGTTCGATGGCTTCGGCGACGCCGCGCTGGCCGATGCCGCCGCGCGCGTCGGGGTCGACATCGACGTCGCGCGCCTCGCCTTTCCGGGCGGCGGTCGCGACATGGTCGATGCCTGGTTCGCCGCAATCGACGCAGCGATGGAAGCGCGCTGGCCCACCGAAAAACTCGCCACTCTCAAGATTCGCGAGCGCATCACGACGCTTGTCGAAACGCGCATCGATCTGGTTGCCGAGAACCGCGAATCGCTGCGCCGCGCGCTGGCGCTGCTCGCGCTCCCGACCAATGCGCCGCACGCCGCGAGGCTCGGCTGGCGCGCCGCCGATCATATGTGGCGCCTCGCGGGCGACACCGCGACCGACTATAATCACTACAGCAAGCGCGCGATCCTCGGCGCCGTCTATGGATCGACGATGGCGGTGTTCCTGAACGACGAAAGCGAAGGCCATGCCGACACGCGCGCTTTCCTCGCGCGCCGCATCGATCAGGTCATGCGCTTCGAAAGCTGGAAATATCGCCGCGCATCGCGCAGCATCGAACGGCCGAGCCTTGCGCGGTTTGTGGGACGGCTGCGCTACCCGGGGCGCTAGGCCGCACCCATCGGGTTTCATCTTGGTACTGGCGTTCCCCGACCGATATTGATAATCGCTCGCAAATGACAGCTTTGCTCGACAAGACGCCGCTGGGCGCCCGAGTGCGGATCGCCCGTATCGACTGGAATGCGATGTCCGCCGACGAAGGGCGCCGTCTGCGCGAATTCGGCCTGATGGAGGGGTCGGAGGTCACTCCCCTCCACCGCGGCAGCATCTTTTCGCGCGATCCGCTGGCACTGACGATCGGCCGCATGAAGGTGATCATCCGCAGCAGCCAGGCCGCGGCGATCGAAGTCGAGCCCGCATGACCGCAGCCATTCCCTCCATCGCACTCGTCGGCAATCCCAATGCCGGCAAATCGAGCCTGTTCAACGCGCTGACTGGCGCGCGGCAGAAGATCGCCAACTATCCCGGCGTCACCGTCGAGCGGAAGGCGGGGCATGCGAGCTTTGCCGACGGCCGACCAATCTCGCTGATCGACTTGCCCGGCACGTACAGCCTGACGCCCGCGAGCCTCGACGAGGCGGTGACACGCGACGTCGTCCTTGGCAAACAGGCTGGCGAGACACGCCCCGATGCGCTGATCGTCGTGCTCGACGCCGCGAATCTCGACAATCATCTCTGCTTTGCGCTCGAACTGCTGGCGCTGGGCCTGCCCACGGTCGTCGCGCTCAACATGGTCGATCTGGCCGAGCGAGACGGGCTGACGCTCGACGCCGAACGGCTGGCGCGCGAACTTGGCGTGCCTGTCGTGCCGACGGTCGCGGTGCGCAAACGCGGGCTCGCCGAACTGCTCGCCGCGGTCGATGCCGCGATCCGGTCGCACCAGCCGCGCGCGGCCGCCGCAGCGCCGGCGAACGATGCGTCGCTTCACCAGCGCGCCCGCTCGCTCGCGGCGGCCGCGATCCTGACCGAGACGCCGGTGCGCCGCTGGACTCAGCGCGTCGACAATGTCGTGCTCCACCCGGTCGGCGGCCTGCTCATCCTCGTCGCGCTGATGTTTGTCATGTTCCAGGCGGTCTTTTCCTGGGCGACGCCGTTCGCCGACGCGCTCGAAGGCGTGATCGGCGTGGTCCAGACGTGGGTTGTCGGCACCTTCCCCGACAATTTCCTGCGCGGGCTGGTGGTCGAGGGGCTGCTCGCGGGCGTCGGCGCGGTCGTCGTCTTCCTGCCCCAGATCCTGATCCTGTTCCTCTTCATCCTGCTGCTCGAGGCGTCGGGCTATATGGCGCGCGCGGCGTTCCTGATGGACGGGCTGATGGGCAAGGTCGGATTGTCGGGGCGCGGTTTCATCCCGCTGCTGTCGAGCTTCGCCTGCGCGGTGCCCGGCATCATGGCGACGCGGTCGATCCCCGACGAGAAGGACCGGCTGACGACGATCTTGATCGCACCGCTGATGACCTGTTCGGCGCGCATGCCGGTTTACACGCTGATCATCGGCGCCTTCATCCCGGCCCGGAATGTCGGGGGGACGCCGATCGGGTTGCAGGGGCTCGTGCTGTTCGGCCTGTTCCTCAGCGGCATCGTCGGCGCGCTGCTCGTCGCGTTCGCCCTGCGCCGTTCGGTGACCAAGGGCAATGCCACGGGGTTCATGATGGAAATGCCGCGCTATCAATGGCCGCGGTTCAATGACATCGGCATCGCGCTGTGGCAGCGCGCGTGGATATTCCTGCGCCGCGCGGGCACGATCATCGCCGCGACGACGGCGATCCTGTGGCTGCTGCTGACCTTTCCGCAGGCGCCCGCGGGCCAGAGCCAGGTCGAATATAGCTTCGGTGGCCGTATCGCGAGCGGGATCGAGGTCGTCGTCGCGCCGATCGGTTTCAACCACGACATCGCGCTCGCGCTGATTCCGGCGATGGCGGCGCGCGAGGTCGCGGTGTCGGCGATGGCGACCGCGAATGCGATCGATGCCGGCGGCGACGAGAACGCGATGGCGCAGCAGCTTAGCGATCGCATCGCGGGGCGCTGGAGCATCGCCACCGCGCTCGCCTTCCTCGCCTGGTTCGTCTTCGCGCCGCAGTGCATTTCGACCATCGCGATCACGCGGCGCGAGACCAATGGATGGAAATGGCCCATGTTCATGGTTGGCTATTTGTTCCTGCTCGCCTATGCCGCTGCTGGTATCACCTACTGGACAGCCGTCGCCTTTGGACTAGGCTGATCCTCCACATTTTTGAGCGGAGCGGAGCGGCAATGGCTGGCAGCGTCAACAAGGTTATTTTGATCGGCAATCTGGGCGCCGACCCCGAAATCAAGTCGTTCCAGAACGGCGGCAAGGTCGCCAATCTCCGCATTGCGACGTCCGAGCAGTGGAAGGACCGGATGACCGGCGAACGCAAGGAGCGCACCGAGTGGCATCAGGTCGTGATCAACGGCGAAGGGTTGATCGGCGTGGTCGAGCGCTTCCTGAAAAAGGGCTCGAAGGTTTATATCGAAGGCAGCCTGCGCACCCGCAAATGGCAGGACCGCGACGGCAACGACAAATATACGACCGAGATCGTGATTGCCGGCATGGGCGGCACGCTGACCATGCTCGACGGCGCGCCGGGCGGCGGTGGCGGTTCGCGCGGCGGCGGTAATGACGAGTGGAGCGGCGGTTCGTCGGGCGGTGGCTCGGGCGGCGGCTGGAACCAGGGCGGCGGTTCGTCGGGCGGATCCTCGGGCGGCGGCTTTGGCGGCGGTTCGAGCGGCGGTGGCGGACGTCCGCCCTTCGACGACGATCTGGACGACGACGTTCCGTTCTGAGGACGGATTTCAAGCGATGACCGATCCGATCACCGCCGCGGATGTCGCGCGCGGCGTGTGCCGGCTGTTCGCGCAGGCGGGGCTGGTCGCGATCCCCGAGGTGCCGCTGCCCAACGGGCGGCGCACCGACCTCACCGCGATCGACGCCAAGGGCAATATCACCATCGTCGAGATCAAGGTCAGCCGCGCCGACCTGCACGGCGACGGCAAATGGCCCGACTATTGCGACTGGTGCGATCGGTTTTATTGGGCGCTTGCCTCTGGGCTTGACCCCGCGATTCTCGAGACCGAGGGCTATCGCCCCGAATCATCGGGACTGATCATCGCCGACCGTTACGGCGCAGCGGTGGTACGCGAGGCGGCGAACTGCAACCTCGCCCCCGCGCGACGCAAGGCCGAGCTGCTGCGCATCGGGCGACTGGCGATGCGGCGGTCGATGATCGCGGCCGATACCGAACTGGCGATGGGCTGGAGCGAAGGCTGATCGCTAGCGCGGCTCGGTGCGCTCGTAGTGGACGCACCAGATCAGCCCCGCGAGCGACACACCGCTCCACAGGATCAGGCCGATCAGGATGCCCGACCCCATCACCAGCGGCATCACGAGAAGCACCAGCCCCAGCGCCAGCGAGCCCAGCGCGACGCGCAGATAGTTTTTCAGCGGCCGCTGCGTGCGCGTTTCGACGAACTCGGCGGCGAAGCCGAGGGCGATCAGGATCGCGATCAGCGCGGCGCCGAACATGTCGACTCCGTCGCGGATGAAATTGACGATCGCGAAACCGGCTGCCACCAGCCAGGCGATCAGGCGAAGGCGCCTATAAAGCGTCGGCGCGCCTCGTTGGTTGGTGTTCACCCGCGCGCCTGCATACGCGCGAGATAGCGCGCCAGAATATCGATCTCGAGATTGATGGGGCGGTTCGCTGCGGCTTCGTTCAGCGTCGTCATCTCCTGCGTGTGCGGGATGATGTTGAGGGTAAAGTGCGCCTCGCCGTTCGGCTGGTCGGTTACTTCGTTGACCGTCAGCGAGACACCGTCGACGGTGATCGAACCCTTGGGCGCGATATGCGGGGCGAGCGACGCGGGGGCCGCAACGGTGACGGTGACGCTGTCGCCGACGGGTTCGACCGACACGATGCGGCCGATGTCGTCGACGTGGCCGGTGACGATATGGCCGCCGAGTTCGTCACCGATCTTGAGCGCGCGTTCGAGGTTGAGGCGGCGCCCCTGATCCCACATGCCTGGCGCGGTGCGCGCGAGCGTTTCGCCGCTGGCATCGATCGCGAACCAATGGCCATCGGCGTCGGCACCCTTGTCGACCACGGTCAGGCACGCGCCCGAACAGGCGATCGAGGCGCCGAGGTCGATCGTTTCGGTGTCGTAGGCGGTGCCGATGACGAGCCGCGTGTCGCCGCGATCCTCGCGGCTGCGGATGGTGCCGATGTCGGTGATGATGCCGGTGAACATGCAGGGTCCTCAAATAGCTCTGATGCGCTCGTAGACGTCGAGCCGGTCGCTGCCAAGCAGGCGGCTGTCGGCGAGGCGCCAGCGGCCGTGCGCGTCGGCAAGATCGGTGAGGCCGATGTCGCCGAGCGCAGGCTTTCCGCGCCCGATCAGGATCGGCGCGCGATAGAGCAGAAGCCGGTCGACACGGTCGGCGGCAAGAAAGGCCGACGCCGCACCCGCGCCGCCCTCGACAAGGAGCGAATCGATGTCGTCGACGGCTTCGGGCGAGGCGACCGCGGTCCAGCCTTCGGGGGTTTCGCCGCGCGTCAACAGCAGCTTTTTCGGGCTGCGATCCTCCAGACCGGGCAAGCGCACGTCGAGCGTCGGCGCATCGGCGTCCAACGTCCCGCGACCGACGAGGATCGCCTGATGGTTTGCGCGTTCGAGATGCCCGTGCGCGCGGGCGCATGTCCCGGTGATCCAGCGGCTCGACCCGTCTGAGCGCGCGATGCAGCCGTCGAGCGAAGTCGCGAGCTTGAGCGTGACGAAGGGGCGCCCTTCGACCTGTCGCGTCCACCAGGGCGCCATCGCGGCGCGCGCTTCGGCGGGCAGCAGGTTGAACACCACCTCAATGCCCGCCGCCTGCAAGCGCGCGATGCCGGCGCCGTCGGTGCGCGGGTCGGGGTCCTGCGCCGCGATCACGACGCGCGCGATACCGGCGGCGATCAGCGAATCGCTACACGCGGGACCGCGCGGGCCGGCGTGCGCGCAAGGTTCGAGGCTGACATAGGCGGTCGCACCGCGCGCGGCATCGACCGCTCCCGCGAGCGCCATCGCCTCGGCGTGCGGTCGTCCCCCCGGCTGGGTCCAGCCGCGCGCGACGACATTGCCATCTTTGACCAGCAGGCAGCCGACATTGGGATTGGGCGCCGAGCCCGGACGGCCACGCCGCGACAGCGCGATGGCGGCGGCCATCCAGTCGGCATCGGCGGGCAGGCGCTGCATCAGGGCTGGGTTTTGGCCGCCGGGCCGCGCGCCGCGCGTTCGGCGAGCGTCGAGCGCGTCTGCACCGGCGCGGACTTCTGCTTGGCCGCGGCGGCTTCGGCCTCGCCCAGCGTCTCGCGCGTCACCTTGTCGGCCTCGGCCGAATCATATTCGATGCCCAGGCTGTCGGCGAAGCGCTGATATTCGGCGCGCTTTTTGGCGTTGCGCCGCGTCTCTTCCTTCGCGCGCTCGACCCAGTCGGCGCGAATCTCGGCAGCGCTGCGGTTTGCCGTCCAGTTTTCGAAATAGATGATCTGCCTCTTCGGCTCCTCGACGGGGATCAGATATTTCTCCACCCCGTTGAAGACGATCCACGTGATCGCGAGCGCGACGCCCCAAATCGCCCAGCGATGGGGCTTGGGTTCGCGGATATAGCTCCAGAAATCGGACACACCGCCGCCGACATCAACTTTGCCAAACATCTTCATGCGGCCAATTTAGGCGATGTCGCGGCAATTTGCGAGGGGGCGCGCGATTGCGCCGAATGATCGATGATAACGTTCTCGATTGCAAAAAATGCAATAGCAGATGTTCTTTTCGCAGTTGCAACATTCATTGTGCAGTGCAATATCACACTTGCCTTTTAGGCATCCTCTCCCAAAACTTTTACGGGCCACCTTCGGGTGGCCCTTTTTTTTGGCCTCAGCGGCCGCAAACCCGACTTTTTTGGTCGAGAAATGCGATCCGGTTCGAAGCGGGCCGCCTGCGAATCAGTCCTGAACCGGGGTTCGAGATTCGAATCGCCGTACTTCTGCAATGAAGCTGCCTGGGAGCGGGGTCGGTTGCCCGCTGTCGCTGTCGATATGCGCATAGCTGATCTCGATATCGGTCAGCCGCTCGTTCTCGCGAAAAATTCCGCAATGGAGCGTGAAGCTCGTGCGTCCGAAGGCGCTGACCCGAGCGGCGATGGTGATCAGTTCGTCGAGGCGCGCGGGCACATGATAGTCGATCTCGCAATGAGTCTCGCGAATATCTGTACCATATTGGTTAAAGTATGGTCCAGGCTGGCCTGCGCCGAGCGCGCGGAAATATTCGGTCACGCCGATGTCGGCATAGACCAGATAATTGGCGTTGAAGACGATGCTCTGACCGTCGATCTCGTTGAAGCGCACACGTACGCGCTCCTGCACCGGGAAGTCGGCGAGCGGCACGTCGCGGCGATGGTCGGTCATCAGGGCCTCAGGCAGCGAGCGCGGCAGGGGTGCGATCAATCGGAGCGCAGGCAGCCTCGAGCCAGTCGCGCTCCTCGCCCTCCACCCCCGCGCCGAGCTTCGCCAGCACCTCGGCATGATAGGCGTCGAGCCAGTCGGCCTCGGCGGACGACAGCAGGGCGCTCTCGACCAGATTCTGCGCGATCGGCGCGAAGGTGATCGTCTCGAAGCCCAGCATATCCTCCTCGGCGCCGTCGATGGCCTGCGGGACAACGATCACCAGATTTTCGATGCGAATGCCGAACGCACCCGCCTTATAATAGCCGGGCTCGTTCGAGAGGATCATGCCCGCGTGCAGCGGCTCCTCGGTCCCCGCCTGCCCGCCGGCGGGCTTGGCGATGCGCTGCGGCCCTTCGTGGACCGCGAGATAGGTGCCGACTCCGTGCCCCGTGCCATGCGCATAATCGACCCCGTCGGCCCACAGATACTGGCGCGCGAGAATGTCGAGCTGGCTGCCGCGCGTGCCTTTGGGGAAACGCGCGGTCGCGAGCGCGATATGACCCTTGAGCACCTGGGTGAAGCGACGGCGCATCTCGGCGGTCGGCGTGCCGATCGCGATCGTGCGCGTGATGTCGGTCGTGCCGTCGTCATATTGCCCGCCCGAATCGACGAGGTAGAGCGTACCGGTCTCGATCGCGCGGTTCGTCGTCTCGTCGACCCTGTAATGCGGGAGCGCACCGTTCGGGCCGGCGGCGGAGATGGTGTCGAACGACAGATCCTTGAGCGCACCGTTCGCGTCGCGGAACTCGCGCAGCTTGGCCGCCGCGCCCAGTTCGTCGAGCCCACCCTCGGGCGCGACCTTTTCCATCCATTTGAGGAAGCGCGCGACCGCGACGCCGTCGCGGACGTGCGCGGCGCGGGTGCCGTTCAGCTCGGTGTCGTTCTTGATCGCCTTGGGCAGCACCGCGGGGTCGCGGTGGCGCTCGATCTTCGCGCCCGCACCTTCGAGCACTGTGAAGATGGCGGCGACCGCACGGTCGGGATCGACCGCGACCTTCTTGCCCGCGAGGGCGACCAAAGCCGCCTCGAACGCATCGCGGTCGTGGATGCGGACGCTGTTGCCGAGATGCGCGCGCACCACATCGGTGACCTTTTCGGGCGCGATGAACAGATCGGCGGTGGCGTCGGCGTGAAGCAGGGCGAGAGCGAGGCCGACGGGCGTGTGGCTGACATCCTGTCCCCGAATGTTGAAGGTCCAGGCGATCGAATCGAGCGCGGTCATCACCGTCGTGTCGAGCCCCTTCGCCTTCAGCCAGTCGGCGATGATCGCGCGCTTCTCGACCGCGCCCTGCCCCGCGAGCGCGGCATCATGGACGGTGACCACCGCATCGCTCGGCGCCGGCTGGTCGTCCCATGCTGCGTCGAGCGGGTTGGCGTCGACCGCGACGAGGGTTGCACCCTTTGCCGCCAGAGCCTTTTCCAGACCGCGCGCCCAGTCGATGCTGTGGAGCCAGGGGTCATAACCGACCTTCTGCCCCGCGCTGACATTCGCGCCCAGCCATTCGGCGACGCTCGACTGCGGCACGCCGACATAATCGAAGAGCGATCCGTCGACCTGGTCGCGCACCTGCACCGTGTAGCGACCGTCGATAAACACCGCGGCCTTGGCGGGCAGCACCGCCGCGGTTCCCGCCGAGCCGCCGAAGCCGGTCAGCCACGCCATGCGCTGCGCATAGGCGCCGA
>CAUUIU010000103.1:0-9237 GCA_963545025.1 uncultured Sphingopyxis sp.
CTACACTTCTAGCTTCGTCGGCAGCGTCAGATGTGTATAAGAGACAGACCATGCGTCGCGGTCCCTTTTTCATTTCGCCTTCCAATGTGGAGGAGAGGGGGAGGGCGGCGTGCGGCAGGGGCAGGCGCCCCGGAGCCGTTTCAGGAGATTGTCCATGACCCTTCCGCTTTTCAACATCGCTGATACCCCGGATTCCGGCGCTCGGGAAAAGGCCGAACGACTTCATGGCGTCGCGCGGGCCCTGCAGACCCGGCTTGCTGCACCGCGATCGGTGACGCGTTCACTCCTCAAGGGGCTCATGGCCGAGGCGTTTGGCGGCTCCGATGCCGACGGGCACTGGTCGATGCGTGACGCCTATGACGCGCTCGAAGCGGCGCAGGCTTTGGACATGCTGTCGCTTAGCGACGACCATAGCCAGGACTGCGCGCCGGAGGATGCGTTCCCGGCCATTCTCGCGTTCGAGAAGGCATTGCCGACGCAGACCTATCGCAGCGAGCACCAGGTCGAGATGCAGCAGTTCAGCACGCCGGCCGCGCTGGGGTGGCTGGCGGCCCGTGTGGCGATGATCACAGTCGACGACTATGTTCTTGAACCGTCGGCGGGCACGGGCATGCTCGCCGCACGGGCGATCGCTACGGGCGCCGCGGTGACACTCAACGAGCGCGATCCCTGTTGCGCCGCGCTGCTTACGCTTGTCACGAACAGCGACGTCACCACCCACGATGCCGAGTTCATCCACGACCGGCTGCCGCCGGATATCCGCCCGACGGTTATCCTGATCAACCCGCCCTTCAGCCGCAGCGAAGGCCGAGGCGAGGATCGCCACGCCGGCGCCCGCCATCTTCGCTCTGCGTTGCTCCGCCTCGCCGCCGGTGGACGCTGTGTCGCGATCATGTCGCCAGCCTTCGCGCACGACGGCAGTGGTGCCCGCGGCTATGTCTCGGTTGCCGAGGTCGCGCGTCCGCGCGTCGAGATCACGATCCTCGGTCGCCCATACGCCAAGCATGGAACCAGTATCGCGGTCCGGCTGATCGTCTTCGACAAGGGCTGGATCGGCGCAACCGAACGCCACACGGTCGATACGATCGAGGCTGCGCTGCCGATCGTGCTCTCGGTCCCGCCGCGTTTCGATCCGACCGACGAACCGCCGCCGGCCTCTCCGGCGGTCAACCCCATGCGACCAGCGCTTAAATCCGCGTCGCCATCGCTCTTCACGGGGCTTGCCAGCCCCAAGGTCATCGCACCGTCGCGTATCGCCGCGAAGGATGATCCCGCCGAGCCGCTCGCCTACTCCGTCCGCGCCGCGCCGCTTCCTGTCGGCGACCCGGTTGGCATCTACGCCCCCTGGCGGCTCGCCCGCATCGATATTCCGGGCGCGACGCCCCATCCGGACAACCTCGTTGAATCGCTCGCGATGGCATCGGTGCTGCCACCGATCCCCAAGTATCGACCGCTCTTCCAGAAACGGGCGAGCAGCGCGCTGTCCGACGCTCAGCTCGAAGCGATCATCTACGCCGGCGACGCCTTCTCGCGCGATCTGCCTGGCCGGTTCGTGCCCAACGAGGCGGGCGACCAGCTCCGGGAGGATGCGAACGGGCACGCCTACCGCATGGGCTTCTTCATCGGCGACGGCACCGGCGTCGGTAAGGGCCGCGAGGGCGCCGCGATCATCCGAGACCAGTGGAATTGCGGCAACCGGCGCGCCATCTGGATTTCGAGAGGCGCGGCGCTTCTCGAAGACGCACGCCGCGACTGGGCCGCGCTCGGCGGCCTCGCGATCGACATCCAGCCGCTCGACGCCTTTCCGCTCGGGCAGCCGATCGGCATGGGGAGCGGCATCCTCTTCCTCACTTATGCGACGCTGCGCTCGCAGCGCCACGACCAATGCTCGCGCCTTCAACAGATCCTCCAGTGGACCGGCACCGAATTCGAAGGCGTGATCCTGTTCGACGAATCCCATTCGATGGGCAATGCCGCGGGCACCAAGGACGAATACCGCCAAGCGAAGGGCTCCGAGCAAGGTCTTGCCGGGGTTCGTCTGCAAAACGCTTTGCCGCGCGCCCGGGTGGTCTATGAATCGGCGACCGGCGCCACCAAGCCCGAGAATCTGAGCTATGCCTCGCGGCTCGGGCTCTGGGGGCCGGGCACAGCCTTCGTGAACCGCGACGCTTTTCTTGCTGCGATGACCGACGGCGGAATCGCCGCGATGGAGATCGTCGCCCGCGATCTCAAGTCCATGGGTCTCTACACGGCGCGTGCGCTGAGCTTCGCCGGCGTCGAATATGACCCGCTCGAGCATCGGCTGACGCCCGACCAGATAGAGATTTACGATGCCTATGCCGACGCCTGGGCGATCGTTCACCAGAACCTGGACGAGGTGCTGAAGGCGTCGAATATCGTCGACCGCATGTCGGGTCTGACGATGAACGCTATGGCCAAGGGCTCGGCGCTCAGCCGGTTCGAGAGCGCCAAGCAGCGCTTCTTCTCCCAAGTGCTGATCGCGATGAAGATGCCGACGGTCGTTCGCGCGATCGAGGAGGAGCTGGCAGCAGGCCATGTCGCCGTCGTGCAACTGACCAGCACGGCCGAGGCGATCCTCGAACGCCGCCTTGCGGACTTGTCGCCCGACGAACGCGCCAACCTCGCGATCGACGTCTCGCCGCTCGACACGCTGATCGATTATCTGAAAACGGCTTTCCCGACGCGTCAGATGCGCGCCTTTCGTTCATCCGACGGAGCGATGCGCTCCGAGCCGATGCACGATGGCGACGGCAATGCTGTCCTCTGCCAGGAAGCGGTCGAGGCGCGCGACAATCTGGTCGAAAGCCTCTGCTCGATGCCGCCGGTCCCGGCCGCGCTCGACTTCTTGATCGCGCATTTCGGGACCGACACTGTCGCCGAGGTCACGGGCCGGACGCGGCGTGTCGTCCTCGACGGGCAGGAGCGGCAGAAGCTCGAGCGCCGGAGCGCCAGTTCCAATATCGCCGAGACCGACGCCTTCATGTCGGGACGCAAGCCGATCCTCGTATTCTCGGAAGCGGGCGGCACCGGGCGCTCCTATCACGCCGACCTCGATTGTCCGACCGCGAACAAGCGGCGCATCCACTTCCTGCTCGAACCGGGCTGGCGCGCCGATATCGCGATCCAGGGGCTCGGTCGCACACATCGCACCTACCAGTGGAAGCCGCCGGTGTTCCGCCCCGTCACAACCAACTGCAAGGGCGAACGCCGCTTTATCAGCACCATCGCGCGCCGCCTCGATACGCTTGGTGCGCTCACGCGCGGTCAGCGCCAGACCGGCGGCCAGAATCTATTCGACCCCGCGGATAATCTGGAAAGCAGCTATGCCCGCGAAGCGCTCACACAATGGTATCATCTGCTCCACGCGGGCAAGCTCGCGAGCGTCGGCCTTGAGAAGTTCCAGATCATCACGGGGCTGAAACTCGTCGACGACAATGGCACGCTGCTCGACAAGCTGCCACCGATCCAGCGCTGGCTCAACCGCATCCTCGCGCTCCGCATCGCCACCCAGGATGCGATCTTCGAGGAGTACATGGGACTCATCCAGGCCCGCGTTGATGCCGCGCGCGAAGCGGGAACGCTTGACCTTGGCGTCGAAGCGATCCGGGCCGAGCGTATCGTCGAGCTTTCGCAGCAGGTGCTGAGGAAAGACCCTGTATCCGGCGCCGAGACCCGGCTGCTCCGCCTCGAGCTTCACCTCAAACCCCGCGTCACGGGGTGGGCGCGTATCGACAAGATCTGGGGCAGTTCGTCGGACGTTCAGTATCTGCGCAATAGCCGCTCGGGGCGCGTCGCCCTTGGCGTTCCGTCCTGGTCGATCACCGACGAAGACGGGAGGCCCGTCAAGATGATGGAGCTTGTCCGCCCGACCGGTTCCAATCGCATCCAGCTCGCCGAACTAAGGCACACCCATTGGGCCGAAATCGATCGCGACAGCTTCAGCACCTTTTGGGAAGCCGAAGTGACCGAGGCGCTCGACAAGGTCGATATCGAGACGATCAGTGTCGCAACGGGTCTCCTTCTCCCCGTCTGGAACAAACTGCCGCAGGACGACGTTCGTGTCTGGCGGATCAACGATGCGGCGGGAACGTCGATCCTCGGCCGCATTGTGATGCCCGGGGCGATCGAAAAGCTGGAATCCGCTTTTGGCCTCACCTCCTCGATAGTGCTCACACCTGACGAACTGATCAAGGCCGCCCGGCATGGCGATGGCGCCCTCATACTTGGGCTGCACGGCGCGCGTCTCGTATCGGCGATGGTGAACGACAGCCGCCGGCTCGAGATCCGGGACTTCCGGCCTCAGGACCGTGAATGGCTGAAGGCGCGCGGAGCGTTCAGCGAGGTGATTGCATACAAGACCCGGCTCTTCCTCCCAGTCGGCAAGGCCGAGGGTATCCTTGCGACGATCGTCGCAGAGCCGCCGCAGTGACATCAAAATCCGACGGGGAGAGGATCGTGCTCCAGTCCTATCGGCTGGTCGAGCAGCTAGGGACCGAGCACTTCGATCGGCCGACGGGAAGAAAGGGGGTGGGAATGAGTGGGCCGGGCGGCACGGTTCGCTTCGGTTCGACGTCCCACTCTTGTCGGAGATTTCCCATGACCAGTCTTGTCACCGCTGCCGACCGTCCGGTCGGCGCCGCCTATCGCGTCGATATCTCCCGCGGCCGCAACATCGGCCGCGTTTCGTCCGAATGGTTCTCGCGCCCCGACGACGAGCGCTTCCTCTCGCTGACCGATCTCAATGATGTCGTTCGCGCCCGCGCCGACCGCGCAACCACGCGCGTCGTCGACAGCAAGGCGATCCGTGTCGAGGCGCGGAGCGATAGCCCCGAGCGTCTCTCGCTGATGGTCCCCGACGAAGAACGGCCCATTGCGCCAACGAACTGGGCATTCGGTCAGCTTTGCAGCCTCGTCGGCGCGCCCGCGTCCTATCTTCGCGAGCTTCCGGCTGCGCTTGCCGGCATCAATCTTCAGCACGGCCTCGTCGCGCACCGCGGCGAGCAGGTGAAACTGCTGCAGACCGACGACGGGCGGACCGAACTTCGCGCCGCGACCGGGCCCGAATATGGCCGTATCTGGGATTACGAGCTTGTGGAAGCGGTGATGAAGATCGCCGGCGACGGCGTCGGACAGACGCGGTGGAAGGTGCCCGGCGTGCTCGACTGGTCGAATATGCACTATAACCCATATGTCGACGTCACACGCGACACGACGACGCTTTATGCCTCCGACCGCGACGTCTTCATCTTCCTGGTCGATGACACGCACCCGATCGAGGCGGGCAAGCTACCCAATGGCGATCCCGATCTCTATTTCCGCGGCTTCTACTGCTGGAACTCCGAGGTCGGCGCGAAGACGCTCGGCATGGCGACCTTCTATCTCCGCGCCGTGTGCATGAACCGCAACCTCTGGGGTGTCGAGAATTTCGAGGAGGTGAAGATCCGCCACTCGAAATTCGCAGCCAACCGCTTCGCCCGTGAAGCAGCGCCCGCGCTCGAGCACTTCGCGGACTCTTCGCCGATGCCATTCCTGAGCGGCATCAAGACCGCGCGCGAGCGCATCGTCGCCCGCAAGGATGAGGACCGCGAGACCTTCCTGCGCAAACGCGGCTTCTCCAAGGCCGAAACCGCGAAGATCGTCACGACGGTGCTCAATGAAGAGGGCCGCCCGCCTGAGACGATCTATGATTTCGTGCAGGGCATCACGGCCTTCGCGCGAACCAGGACCAACCAGGACAGCCGGCTCGAAGTCGAGGGCAAGGCTCGCAAGCTTCTCGAAACCGCCCACTGACACGTGAAGCCGCCGGTTCGTGCGATCCGGCGGCTTCCTTTTCCAGGGAGACCCGCCATGACCGATGCTCGCTACCGCCTGCTCGATGCGATGCAGGACCTCATGTCCAATTATCTTCTCGACGCATGCCCCGACAATATGACGTGGGAAGATTTCGACCCTGACATCGACGGGCTGCGTTCGAGCGTCGCGGACCTCATCGACAAGCATTGCCGGGGCGCGGTCTCAACCGCCGTCGTCTCTACCTACCTTGTCGATGTCGAATTCTTCAGCGGCGACGATTGCTTTGCGAGCGCAGTCTATACGGTCGACGCTTCGACAACCCACGGGGCGGAGCACCACGCGCTGTCGATGTCGCTCGACAGCATTTACAACGACCCGCGTATTCCGGACCTCTCGCGCGCCGCGACCGCGCGGCCGATCGACGATCCCGACGCGCCGATATGATTGTGGATCGGTCCCCCCGATGGCGCGAACGGCGCTGCTGGCTGCTGGGGGCGATGAGTATCGGCCGGGGCACCCTTTTCGTCGCCGTCATCGACACGCACCGACAGGCATCTTCCTTTGTGAAGGCCATCGCTGCGCGAGATCGAGACCCGTCGTCCGGGGAGCATCTTCTTGCCGTGGCTGCATGACCATTGCCGAAAAGGATCCGACGATGTTGAATCCATTCCAGCAAATTTGCGCTGTCGCATACGGTGAAGGCGACTTTGCCCACATCGAAAGCATCGAGGAGGCCCACGATTTGGGCGATCCGCTCTTTGCCTTTCTTATAGCCGAGCTTGCATCGAGCGAAGGCTGTGATTGCCGCGAAGAAGCGCTGCGCCGCCTGGAAATGGCTGCGGCTGATATTCGCTGCGTTATCGACGCGATCGATCAAACGATTGTCATTTGATCGATCCAGCAAGCCCGAGCGCCGTAGTTTGCCGAGTGCCGGCGCAGGCTCTCATCGGCCGAACTGGATTATCTCATGTCTGTCATTGGCATCCGCGCCTTGGCGCAACTGCTCGCTCGTGCCCGCGCCGCGATCGAAACGCCGGCCGATCTCGATGACGCCGCCCGTGCTGCTGTGATCGAGGATATCGCCGCGTTCGAGGACTGTCTTGCGCAGGATGCGATTCCCTGGGGCTTCAACATTCACATCGGCTCGATCGATCATAAGCATGGCACCAACCATTATGCCGCGCTGACGCGGGAAGCGTTGATGGCGGAGGTCGCCGAATATTGCCGGGAGTGGTGGTCCGATATCGATGATCGGCGCGATCCGGCGACGCTCGACGATGAAACGATCGCGGACACCTATTTCGAAGATCATCCGAGCGAGAATCTCAAGACCGACCGCGTCCATATTGATTCGCCACGCGCCGACCTACAGACACCCAGCCTCGAAACCGGGCACTATTGTGTACTAACCACGGCGCATCTGTCGACTGCGACGGCAGCCATCCTTGATAAATGGTGCGCGGCGGCAACCTCCGACCGGCCGATCAATGTTGCGAGCACCATTTACGGATGGTTCGTTCCGGCGCGCGAGGTGGATGATCCGACCCAGGCCAAGCTGCCGGCCGATCTCCTTGCCGCGATGAAATTTGCTCGTGCACATGGCTTCGACCATATCCTCTTCGACTGCGACGCTAGCAGCGTCGAGGCATTGCCGAAGCATGACTGGTGAGGCGGTCTTTGGTATCTTTGGTTCAATTTTCGCTAAGCCTGCATCCGCGCATCAAGTGTTTCCAGCCGATCGGCGGCAAGCTCCGCGACATTGGCCTGGATCACATAGCCGCGATTGCGCAGGATTTCGCCGAGATCCCTGACCATCGTGATCAGATCGCCGGTCGCGAGCGGGCCATCGAGCGCGCGCAACAGATGGCGTTCTTCCTCGTCCAGTTCTCGCATCTTCATTCTCCGCGGGACGCAATTTTGAGCAGGCCCGTAATCTAGCACATTCGGACGATCGCCGGATGCGCAAATTCTCCTCTCGGCGATGAATTGCAGCGCCACCACGTGCACCGCACGGACCCGAGCCCGAGGGGCGCCCGCTCGCTTCCCTCCCGCTCGCCATCGATCGACAGATGTGGAACACCGCGGCTGCGGGCGCTTGGGGTACCTTCAATATCCCTGCGAAATGGGAGGAGAGAGGGGAGGACAGGGGCGGGCGCAAGAGGCGTCCGGACGAAGGAGCCTGTCCCATGTCCTACGACATCGCGTTCCGTTTTCAGCAGGCGCTCGATCCTTCGGGACTCCTGACGCTGCCGGCTTGTCTCCACGCGCTGATTGCAGCGATCAAGGATTGCCGAAATGCCGGAAATCCCGACGACGCCGATCCAGCGGTGTTGTTGCTCGCGCGGCACCTTGGTGCCGTTGCGGGCGCTACGGGCGACGGCGACACTGCGCTCCGGCGTGCCTGCATGGACCGCATTGCCGACATGCGCGGCAAATCCGCACTCGTGGTGCTGGCGCATAGGGGTGTCAGCTACGACGAGCAGGCAAAGAAGCTCTTCCATAGCGACGGCCGAAAAGCCCTGAAGCGGCTTGCCGAGGCGCTTGGCATGCAGGACGGCACCTATGATCTTCGCTCGAACAAGGGCGGCATCGCGGTCAGCGGCGAGATCATCCTTCATGGCGAGGAAGTCTATGTCCAACTCGGGCTTGGCATCGGATCCGGCCGCGAGGTGATGTTCCGCCGGGTCGCAGGGCGGAAGGACTATTGCGGCGACCGCAACCACTGGGCCGCGGTCGGCGAACTGCTCGATCCTGACCGCCTCGCCGCGTGCATCCGGCGTGAACTGCACCTCGCCGAACCCGGAACGGCGCCGATGCGGCTGGTCGCCTGAGGAAAACTCTCATGGACATTATCGTTTCGCGTTCCCGCATCGCGGGGGTGCTGCCCCACTATATCTATCGCGCGCTGGTTCCTGCCGAGGGGATTGCGGTGGAGCGCTGTGCGATTGCCGGCACCGTTACAGCGCCCCGGATAGCCGGTCGCGTCGCTTGCATTCGGATCGCTCCGCTCATTGCGCCCGAGCGCTACCTCGCGATGCACCCTGTGGAGCGGACCGCGCTGGCCTCGCGCGTCGGGGCAGTCGGCCGCCGGGTCGAGTGGCTGATCATTCGCACCTTCTTCCCGGAGATGACCGCGGACTCTTTACCGATTGTCTACCAGCTCGATCCTGATCCGGGCGACGCCTGCGTCTGGGCCGATGTCGACGATCTAACCGGCATCTTTGATGCCGTCGAACCTGGGTTTGCAAGCCTCTCAGCTATCGACCTCGGTCTGCGTCAGGGCGACAGCCTCCGGGCTGCCTGATTGCCGTCATCGACGAGTCGCTCAAGGCGCCTGCCCTGGGCGTAGCTACTTCACCCCAGCAGAAAGGGCCTGCTGTCTCTTATACACATCTCCGAGCCCACGAGACACTGAGCGATCTC
>CAUUIU010000104.1:0-9196 GCA_963545025.1 uncultured Sphingopyxis sp.
CAGCGTCAGATGTGTATAAGAGACAGGTCGGACACGCCGCGCGCGCCGCCGCCATGAAGCCGCCCGGCCAGCGCGCCAAGCCGGTCATCGCTGCGGGAGAAAGCAAGCTCGGTGCGCCCCGTCAGCAACGCAAGCGGCGACAGGCTGGCGCGTAAGGTGCCCAGCGGCAAGGCGCCGAGCCGGGCGTCAATCAGTTCGCCCGACCACACCGATCCGCGAATTTCCCGCGCGGTGACGCCTGCGTCGGCGGCGCCCGACCAAGCCAGCGCGAGACGCATCGGGAAGGTTGCTACGATCAGGATCAGCGCCAGCAGCGCCGCCGCGATCATCCAGCGCTTCCTGGTCCGGGTCACTGGCCGCCCTTTCTGAGTTCGGCGGTCATGCCGACGGTGCCGTCGGCGGCAGGCGTGATCGTCAATTGATCGACAACGAAACCCTGCCCTTCGAGCGCGGCGAGCCAGCTGGTCAGCACCGGTGCCTTCGCCGTGGCGATCGCGATTGTCGCCTGCCCCTGCCCGCGCGCTTCGTTGCGGTCGAGGGTCAGGCCGATCTCCCCCGCCGACTGCGCGAGATATTGGTCCACGGCGACGGCATCAACCGCTGCAGCGACCGACTTGGCCGGACGCTGCGCGAGCAGCTGCACTTTCGCCGCAACGCGCCCCTCGCGCTCGATCGCCGCAGCGTGGCGGTTTTCCAGGTCGGCGAAGACCGCATAGGCGGGGCGCCCGAGCCCCCAAATCAGAACGCTCAGCGCCAACGCGCCCGCGACGCCGACCAGCCAGCGCTCGCGCCGCGACAGCGCCGCCCACCAGTTTTGCACGCGCTCCATCATGGCACCGCCCGAATCGTGATATTGGCCATCTGCTGGCCATCGGCGCCCGCGCTCGGCTGGGCCGTGATGCGATAGCCCCGCGCCTGTAGAGCCAGCAGCACCTGATTGATGTCCTCGACGCGCGGCGCCGCGAGCGTCGTCGTCAGCGTGCCGTCGGTCCGGTGCGACAGGCTTTTCAGCGACACGCCGGGCGCGTCGCTCATCGCGTCGTACAGCGCCGACGCCGGAACCGAGAAGGCGAGCGGACCGCCGCCGGCCGCGGCGAGACGGCGGTCGAGATCGGCTTCGGCCGCCTCGGCATCGGGCGCGGTCACGCCGGCCTTTTTCGCCATCGCGACCGTGGCTTGATCGGCGCGACTGGCGTCGGACATCAGCCGGATCGCATAGATGAGCGGCACCGCAACGCTGACGATCAGCAGCGCAATGAACAAGCGCTTCGCAAGCCGCAGCATCGCGGGGTCGACCGACCAGCTCCGCTTGGGCTTCCACCCACCGCTGAGCAGGTCGAGCGGCGGCGCCTGCAAGGACAGCAGCAGCGCCTCGCGCATCCGGTCGGGATCGAGCGGCGCGATGGTCTGGCCGCCCGCGATCAGCGGATCGAGTTCGGGGTCGGACAGATAGGCGCGGTCGGTGGTGCGCACGATCTGTTCGCCGCCGACCTCCGCGGTCCACAGCGTGTCGGGTTCGGGCGGCGGCACCGCCGCTGCCGCCGGGATGATCGCAGCGGGGGCAAGATCATTCGCCTTCAGCCAATCGGTCCAGGCAGTCATTGCGGCGTGCGTCGTCACCGCGACCGGCACCGCCTGCCCCGCCTCGGCGGGCTGGCCGGCTACGACATGCAGCGCCGCTGCATCGCCCAGACTGTCGCGCAGCGTATCGATACGGGCCGCGGCGGCCGCCTGCGCCGGCGCCGCGTCTGGATAATGGCGCCAGCGCAGCGGCACATCGGCGGCGGGCGCCAGGGCGATCAGACGGTCGTCGGCATCACTCTCGGCGGGACGCTCCCACGCATCGACCCAGCCGTCGTCCTGCCCCGAATCGACGATCACGCCGTCGTCGACGCGCAGCCACGCGGGGCGGACAGCCTCCCCATCGACAAGCGCCGCCGCGGGGGGCAGCCAGAGAACGAAAGTACGGCTCATGTCAGTCGGTATCGCCCCAGTCGCGGCGGATGATGGTCGGCGGCGCCTGTCCGGCGGCCGGCGCGCCGCCGTTGGCGTCGATGAGCGAAACTGCCGTCAAAAACCCGTCCCCCATCGTCACATTCGTCGTCAGCGCCAACCAGCGGCTGTTCACTCCGGCTTGTTCTGCCACGTCGGTCGGCGGGTCAAAGCGTTCGAGCGCCCGCGCCTCCCAGAATCGCACGCTGCTGCCATAGCCGCCCGCGGGCCGCGCCGCTAGCGCCGCCCGCGCATCGGCGAGCGTCATTTCGCCGGGCAGCAGCATCGCGATCAGCGGCGCCTGTTCGGGCGTCAGCGTGTTGACATTGAGCCGCACTGGCTCGGTCACCGGCAGCACACAGACCCAGGGCTTGAGTTGGGCATAGATTTTCGGCGTGACTCCGCGCACAGCACGGAGTTCGCTGACGTCCGCCATCTTGCGATTGGCGGCCAGATACGCGCCCGGCATCGACCGATACACACCATCCTCGGCGCCGAGCGGGCCATCGTTGCTGTCGCTGTCGATCCAGTCGGCGGCAGCGCCGGCGATCGATTTGGCGACGCCGGGCTCGATACCGAGCACCGTCATCAACTCGCCGAATTGCGCCATCGCGCCCGAACGCTGGCTGAGCCGCCCCGGCGCAGCTTCGGCGACGAGGCTGTTGAGATTGAAGCAATTGTTCGCATCGCTCAGCCGCGCCCGTCCCTCGCCGCCCGGCAGCGGCAAAGTGAAATCGCGGCCCAGCCAGTCGCCCGCAAGCGTCAGCTTCGCCGGATCGCGGCCGACCAGATCGGTCACGCGGCGCAGCGCGATTTCCTCGGCCGCAAAGGTATAGGCGCGTCCCTGGTCGACCGTCGCGGCGCTGCCCGCGATGCGCGTCGCGAGCGTCAGCCGGTCGAGCGCCGTCGCCGCGATCACCGCCATCACCGCGACGAGCAGCAACACGGTGAGCAGCGCAGCGCCGCGTTCGTCCTTGGAAACCCGCCTCATGGCGCAAGGCTCTCGGGCATGGGCGGCGGCGGACGCGTCGGCGCGGTCAGGAACAGCATCGTCAGCGGCTCGCGCGCGGTGCGCGTCAACCGCACCTCGACCGCGCGCGGCAGCCGGTCGCCGGGCTCGGAGGTCCAGCTTTCCGCCCAATTGCCGGTGTCGTCGCGATAGCGGACGGCAACGCCCGCCACCTCGCTGACAAGCCGGTCGCCGTCGCCGAGCGGAGTGCCGTCGAGCATCGGCTGAACCGCCCGTCGCCATTCGCCGCCGGTCAGCGCATAGGCGACCCGCTCGATATTGGGGCGCGGACTGCCGTCGAGCGCCGCCGCGCCGCCATGGACGAAGGCGAAACCGCTCGCCGAACCCACGAACGCGGGCACGCCCTCGCCCGCCGGTCCGCGCGTCGAACGCTGCAACGCCTGCGCGAGATCGTTCGCCATCACCGCGCGCAGACGGTTGATCCCGCCCATGGTCTTGAGCCGTCCCTGCACCGCATCCTGCGTATCGATGCTGCTGCGAAGCAGCGTGACGCCCATCGCCGCGATCACCGCGAAGATCGAGAGCGCGACGAGCATCTCGACGAGGGTGAAGCCCGCCTGTGCCTGACGTGAAGAAGGCTGAACGCGCATCAACGGCTCGACCGAATGATCGTCAGCGCTGCCTGCCCGCGGCCGCTTTCGGGCCGGACGAGCAGGTCGATCCGCAGCAGGCTGTCGTCGGCGGTCTTGGCCACCCGTTGCTCAACCCGCCAGTTGCGCCCCGCGTTGGTCACGCCGATCGCGCTATTGCCGATCGTCGGCGGCGCGGGATCGGTCCACAGTTCCACCGCGCGATTCTGCGCGACGATCCCCGCCATCGTGCTTTCGTCGAGGTCGCCCGCGGTGCGGACCGCATAGGCGTCGAGGCGCACGAGCGTCAGCGCCGCGATGCTGATGATGCTGAGCGCGACGAGCATCTCGAGCAGAGTAAAACCGCGCTCACTGTTCACGGCTGACCTCCCCGGTCGCCGAGACGCGGACGATTTCGCGGGCATCGCCGCCCGACAGCACCACGGCCTGCGGCGTCGGACTGGTGCCGACGCGGTCGAACAGGATGCGCGCGGCGCCCTGCCCGTTGCCCGCCGAAAAACGCACATCACCGGGCCAGTTGCGCTGTTCGAACGCCCGGCCGGGCAGCAGCTGCCACGCCCCCGCCATCCGCCGCTCGAAACCATAGCCCGACGGCGCAAAGTTGACCGCGACGCTGCGTCCCTCGATCACCGCGATATCGCGCGCGGCGGCGAGGCGCGCGGCGAGCCGGTCGGCTTCGCTGCGCACCGTGCGTTCTTCTCCCGGGATAGTGAGCACGACCGCGGTCGCGGCGAGCGCCATGATGGCGAGCACCACCATCAGTTCGACCAGGGTAAAGCCGTTCGCCGTTGGGCGGGGCGTCCTAGCCGTCGCTGCGGATGTCGGCATTGTCGTCGGTCCCGCCGGGCGCGCCGTCGGCGCCCATCGACCAGACGTCGAACGCTTTGCCGTTCGGCCCCGGCGCCTGATAATTATAGGGGCGGCCCCACGGATCCTCGGGGAGCCGCTTGATATAGCCGCCGCGGCGATAGCGTTCGGGCTGCGCAAGCGCGGGCGGCGCGGTGACGAGCGCGTTCAGCCCGTCGGTGCCCGCCGGATAGGTCAGATTGTCGAGCCGATATTGCTCGAGCGCGGTTTCCAGCGTCGCGATATCGGCCTTCGCCTTGGTCACCATCGCACGGTCCTGGCTTGGCAGGACGTTGATCATCACCACGGTGGCGAGCAGGCCGATGATGAAGATGACGACCATCAGCTCGGTCAGGGTGAAACCACGCTCGTCGCGCTTGCGCTTCGGGCGGCTGGGATCGAGCATCAGGCGAAGGAAAATCTGCATGAGCGACATGATTATATTCCGGCTAGGTTTTGCAACTGGAGAATGGGGAGCAGGATCGCGAGGATGATCAGCGCGACGCACGACCCCATAACGACAATTATGACAGGTTCGAGTAGCGCCATCGAGGCCGCCGTGAAGCGGTCGAATTCGCGTTCGAGATAGTCGGCGGCACGTTCTAACATCTGTTCAAGCCGCCCGGCGCTTTCGCCGCTGGCGGTCATATAGACGAGCAGCGGCGGGAAGATTCCGGCATCGCGCAGCGCGGTCGACAGGCTGCCGCCTGCGCGCACCTGATCGACGATCGTCGCGGTCGCGCCGGCCAGCGCGGCGTTGCGGATCGTCGGCACGGTCAGCCGCAGTCCCTCGACCAGCGGCAGGCGGCTCGACACCATCGTCGATAATGTGCGCGCGAACCGCGCCGCGTAGAGATCGCGCAGCAGGCGGCCAAGCAAAGGCAGCCTGAGCAACCTGCCATCGACGCGCGCCTTGAAGGCGGGGCGGCGCATTGCGCTGACCCAGCCGAAAATGCCCGCGGCGATCAGCAGCGCGATCAGCCACCACCAGTTCGCGGCGAAGCTGGAAATCGCGATCACCGCGCGGGTCAGGAAGGGAAGCTGCTGGCCGACGTCGGTGAACTGCTCGACGACGCGCGGGACGACGAAGATCATCAGCGCCGCGACAACCCCGATCGCGACGATCGCGAGCACGATCGGATAGGCGAGCGCCGCGATCAGCTTGCCGCGCACCTCGGCCTGCCGTTCGAGCAGGTCGGCAAGGCGCGCGAGGATGGTGGTAAGGCTGCCCGTGGTTTCGCCCGCGGCGACCATCGCGCGATAGAGCGGTGGAAAACTGCCCGGCTGGCGCGCCATCGCGTCGGCGAGGCGGCGGCCTTCGAGCAGACCGGCATGAACATCGCCGATCACGACACGCGCGCTTTCGGCCTCGCTTTGACGTGTGAGGGTACGCAGCGCTTCCTCGAGCGGCGCCACCTCGGCGAGCGTCGCGAGCTGCCGCGTGAAGAGCGCGAGTTCCTTGCTGCCGAGCCGGTTGCGGCGAAACGCGAAGAGCGAACGCCCCGCCGGCTTCGCTCCCGCCGCCTCGACCGCGACGATATGGAATTTGCGGCGGACCAGGTCGGCGCGCGCAGCATCGTCGTTCGCGGCGGTCAGCCGCCCTGTGCGCTCGCGCCCCTGCGGATCGATCGCCACATAGCGATAGTCAGGCATCGACATCCTCGCGCCGCGCAATGCGGATCGCTTCCTCGGGCGTCGTCAGCCCCTTGGCGACCATCGTGCGCGCCGCCGACGCCAGTGTCGGCGCCTTGAGGAAGGCATGTTTCGCGATCATCGACTCGTCGCCGCCAGCGTAGATGTAGCGGCGCACGGTCTCATCGACCTTGATCGCCTCGAACACGCCGATCCGGCCCTTGAAGCCGGTGTTCCCGCATTGGTCGCAGCCCTTCGGCCGCCAGATGACGGTGCCGATGTCGAGCCCGAGCATCGCGGCGACGCCATTGTCGGCCTGCACCGGCTCGCGGCAATTGTCGCAGAGCTTGCGGACGAGCCGCTGTGCGATAACCGCGCGCAGCGTCGAGGCGAGCAGGAAGGGTTCGACCTTCAGGTCCTTGAGGCGCGTGATCGCGCCCACCGCGTCATTGGTGTGGACCGTCGAGAGCACGAGGTGGCCCGTCAGCGACGCCTGCACCGCGATATCGGCGGTTTCGCGGTCACGAATTTCGCCGACCATCACGACGTCGGGGTCCTGGCGCAGAATCGCGCGGAGGCCCGCGGCGAAATCGAGCCCGACCTTGCTGTTCACCTGGGTCTGGCCGACGCCGTCGACGGCATATTCGACCGGGTCCTCGACGGTCAGGATGTTGCGCTGACCGTCGTTGAGCTGCTTCAGCGCCGCGTAAAGCGACGTCGTCTTGCCCGATCCGGTCGGGCCGGTGACCAGGATGATGCCATTGGGTTCGGCGAGTGCCTCGCGCAAAATCTGGTCGGCGGCACCGGTCAGGCCGAGGATGTCGAAATCGATCCCCGCCGTATCCTTGTCCAGAATACGCATCACGACGCGCTCGCCTGCACGGCTCGGCAGCGTCGAAACGCGGACATCGACCGCCTTGCCCGCGAGCGTCAGCCCGATGCGGCCGTCCTGCGGCACACGGCGCTCGGCAATGTCGAGCCGCGCCATCACCTTGATGCGGCTGACGACGACGGGCGCGACGTGCGGCGGCATGCGCAGATGCTCGCGCAGCACGCCGTCGGTGCGCATCCGCACGACGAGCCCGCTCTCATAGGGTTCGATATGGATATCGCTGACGCCCTGCCGCACCGCCTCGGCGATGATCGCGTTGATCAGACGGATCGCGGGGGCGTCGTCGGCGCTGTCGAGCAGATCTTCGGCGCTCGGCAGCGTGAAATCGATGTCGCTGCCGTCGAGCGACCCCGCCATCGCCGCCGCCGAGCTGTCGACGGCATAATGATCGGAGAGCAGCCGGTCGAAATCGGCGACATTCGCGGTCGCGACGCGCAGCGGCTGCGCGAGATGGCGTTTGACCTCGATCAGCACCGCGGGGTCGCTACCCTCGCGCAGCGTCGCAAGCCAGTGGCCCTCGCCGTCGGGGGCGATCACGACGCCGTGGGTGCGCGCGAAACCATAGGGAATGTCGACCGGCGCCGGGGAGACGGCGATCGGTTCGGGATCGGTCACGGATATTCTCCGGTCGGAGGAGCGGGAGCCTGCGAAACCGAGGGCGGCACGTCGGTTGTCGACACGCTGCCATCGGGACCGCTCAGTTCAGGCAGATTGACGGGACCGACGGTGATGTCGGCGGGGGTCGATGCGGTCGGCGCCGGCGGCACCGCGCCCAGATAGTCGCGGACCAGCGTATCGATCGCGGGTTCCTCGTTGGGGTTCCGGTTCAGCTGGAACTGGCGGATATAACCGTAACGGCGCGCGGTGAGCGCGGCATTGTCCTCACGATTGCGCAGGATCGTCGGGCGAATGAAGACCATCAGGTTCGTCTTCGATCGCGTACGGCTGCGCGACTTGAACAGCTCGCCGAGCAGCGGGATGTCGCTGAGCAGCGGAATGCGCTCGATCGTCTTGCGCTCGTCGTCGTTGAGCAGGCCGCCGATCGCGAGGATCTCGCCGTCGTCAACGGTGAGCACGGTTTCGAACGAGCGCTTGTTGAGGATGAGATCGCTGTTGCGCGATGAGACGGGTCCGGCGACGCTCGACACTTCCTGACGCAGGAACAGCTTCACTTCTCCGGCGCCATTGACCTGCGGCGTGACGTCGAGCTTGATCCCGACCTCCTCGCGCTGGACGGTGCGGAAGGCGTTGTCGAAATTGTCGCTGAGCGCCTCACCCGTCGTGATCGGCACTTCCTGCCCGACGAGGAATTTCGCCGCCTGATTGTCGAGCGTCACGATATGCGGGGTAGCGAGCAGGTTCGACGTCGTGTCCGACTTCACTGCATTGATGATCGCACCGAACACGGTGTTCTTGCCGATATCGCCCGCGAAACCCGCGAAGCCGCCGGTGGCGGTCAGCAGCGACGCCGCGGCTGCTTCTTGCAGCGCGTTGCCGAGCGAGCTGTTCGTCTGGGTCACGGTGGTGTTGCCGTTGACCGTCGTCGTTTCCTGCGACAGCTGGTTCGCCGCATAGGCGCCGCCGAGCGTCAGGATATTGGGCGAGGCGTTGCTATAGCTCGTCGCGACGAACGGGATATTCTTGCCGCCGAGCAGGAACTGGACGCCGAGCCGCTTCGCCGCATCGTCACCGATTTCGACGACGATCGCCTCGACCAGCACCTGCTGCCGGCGACTGTCAAGCTGGCGGATCAGCTCGCCGAGCATCCGCTGCACTTCGCTGTTCGCCGCCACGATGATCGCGTTGGCGCCTTCGTACCGCGTGACGATCGCGGGGCCGCGCGTCGAGATGCTGCCGCCAGAGCCGCTGACCGTCGTTGCCGTGGGTTGCGCGGACGCTGGGGTTGCAGCGCCGTTGCCGCCGGACGAAGAGGAGGACGAGGACGAAGCGGGCGGAAGCCCCGCCTTCTGCGCCGGATCGCTGCCACCACCGATCAGCTGCTGGATCGTCGGCAGCAAGGTTTCGGCATTGGCATGCTCAAGCCAGTAGACGCGCAATTCGGTGCCGCCCGCAGCCTTGGCGTCGAGGTCATGCGCCATCGACACGAAGCGTGCGACCAGCGCCTGATCGCCGCGCAGCGCAATTGCGTTGCTGCTGTCGATCGGGACGATCGCGACCGGCGCCTGCGCGCCCTCGCCCGCTGCGGGAACCAGC